>NZ_KB898124.1:0-249028 GCF_000377445.1 Thioalkalivibrio sp. ALE9 | reverse complement strand
GGGCTGCCGTGCAGGACGCAGTGGGCTTGGCACCCGCAACGCGGGCAGCGGAAGCCGTCCGGCCATCGGGCCCGCTCCAGCGCCGCCTCGCACTGGGCCTCGGTGCCGTACTGGGCGATGAATGCCGGCAACGACATCCCCGGCTGAAACTGAATCCGATTCTGCGCCATGGTGGCACCCTCCGCTCGCTGTGTAGCCTCAGCGTACGCCCGGGGGTGGCTCACCCTGTGAGCCTGGCTGACTCTCGTCGCTAATCAGGAAAGCCCTTGACCTTGATCTCCTTCGTGCCATCGTGTGCTTCGTGGTGAAAAACCAACCCGCGCCGGACCGACGCGGGCGGTGGGTCAGAAGTTGTAGGTGTAGCCGCCGACCAGCAGGTCCTGAGCGCCGCTCTCGTCGCGCGAGGCGTAGGTCAGCGAGAAGGTGCCGAAGTCGGTTGCGTGCGCCGCACCGAGCTCCCAGAACTTCGCGCCGTTGTCATCGGCCGGATCGTCATAGCCCAGTCCGCCGAAGAGCTCGATACGCGGAGCCACCTCGTGCCCGGCCCCGACGAACCAGACGCGGCTGCCCTCGGCATCGCGATCATCGGCGTGCGCGACATACGCCACCTCGGCGAACAGCGGCCCCCAGTCGGCGCCCAGGAACAGCTCGCCCTCGTCTTCGTCATCCAGGCTGGAGTAGTGGAAGTACTCGTAGCCAAACTCGATGCCGACTGGGCCGGCATCGAAACCGTAGCCGACGAACGGGACGATCTCGCTGCCGCGGCCACTGCCGAGAGTGGAGGCCTGCACGCCGGTGAACACCCCATTGTCAAAGCCCAGCTCGAAACCACCCTGCACGACCGGATCATTGTCCGACTTGGTCGCGCCGTCGTCGATGTAGTCCGTGAACGCGCCGATGTTGAATTCCGCATCTGCCTGCGCGGTGGCCACCCCGAGACATGCCGGGAGAACCATGGTCGCCAGACCACCACGTGCGTAGTTTCCGGGCACTGGCCGAATCATTTCAATCGCTCGCGTCATGAAAACGTTCAAGCCGGTGCCATGACCGGCGCTCCCTACATTGCACACATGGGGCCCTTTCAGTCCAAGCGCCAACACCCGCCGCGCGGACTCCTCCGGCCGGGAAAGCTCTGGGAAAGGCACTTAGTCAGGAAGGCACAAGACCCGAGCGATTCGGGTCCGCTCACAACGGCCTTGCAGCGTGTTACTTGCCTTCAAAGCGCTGGATCAGCGCTTTCAGCTCGGCGGCCTCGGCCTGCATGCGGGTGCTGGCGTCGCGGGCATGGGCGGAGACCGAACCGGTCTCGGTGGCCACGTCGCGGATCGAGGTCACGTTGCGGTTGATCTCCTCGGAGACCGCGCTTTGTTCCTCGACGGCCGTGGCGATCTGGGTGTTCATCTCGGTGATCTGGGCCACGGCCTCGCGGATCGTGGTCAGCGAGTCGCCCGCCGCCTGCGCCTTTTCCACCCCGTCGGCGGCCTGCTCCTGACTGGCCCGCATCGCGGACATCGCCTCGCGCGCACCGTTTTGCAGGGTCTCGATCATGTTGCGGATGGTCACGGTGGACTCGTCGGTGCGCTGCGACAGCGAGCGCACCTCGTCGGCCACCACCGCGAAACCGCGGCCGTGCTCGCCGGCGCGCGCGGCCTCGATCGCGGCGTTCAGCGCCAGCAGGTTGGTCTGCTCGGCGATCTCGCGGATCACGCTCAGGATCTTGTCGATCTCCTCGGTGCTGGCCTCGAGCTTGCCCAGCTTCTCGGCGGTGGATTCCACCTCCGCCGCCATGCGATTGATCACGGACACTGTACCGTTCACGACATCCTGCCCGGCGCCGGTCTCCTTCTCGGCGTTGTTGGCGGCCTCGGCCGCGCGCGCGGAATTGCTCGCCATCTCCTGGATGGTCGAGGTCATCTCGTTCATCGCGGTGGCGACCTGGTCGATCTCGTTTTGCTGGCGCTCCACGCCGGAGGCGGTCTGCTCCACGCTGCTGGCCATGGCATGGGCATCGTCGTTCACCGCGTCGGCCTTGTCCTCGATCCGGCCCAGCACGGTGCGCAGCTTCGCCTCGCCGAACTGCTGCACCAGCTCCAGCGAAGCGCTGTCATCGCGGCGCCCGGTGTAGATGGCCTCCATTACCGGGTTGTCGAACTGCTCCCGGGCTCGATTGACCGCCTGGCGGATACCGGACGTGAACGCCAGCGACGCGATGCCGCCGGCGGCAAAGATCAATACCAGCAGGCCCGCCTGCACGAGTGGCGAGGACGCCAGAAACACGACCGCCAGCGCCAACAGGAAGCCGATAATCCAGGTCCCGGCGAGGCGCCAGGTAAGGCCGTGGTACCAGCGCCGGGCGAAGCTCCGGCCCCGGTTGATCGCGGCATACACCTTCTCCGCACGGGCGACATGCTCGCGCTCGGGGATCGCGCGCACCGACTCGTAGCCGGTCTTGCGACCGTGCTCGTAGGCGGGGGTCACGAAGGCGTCCACCCAGTAGTGGTCACCGTCCTTGCGGCGGTTCTTGACGATGCCCATCCAGGCCCGGTCGGCCTTCAGGGTCTCCCACATATTCGCGTAGGCGGCCTCGGGCATATCCGGGTGGCGGACGATGTTGTGCGCTGACCCCTCCAACTCCGACCACTCGAAGCCGCTGACATCCACAAAGTCATCGTTGGCAAAACGGATACGCCCCTTCTCGTCAGTGGCCGAGATCAGGTCGCCGTGCTGATCAATCGAGTACTCCGTCTGGGTGACGGGCAGGTTCTTGCGCATGTCGTACGTCCTTTTGATTGTTCCACGGGCTCGGGGCCCGTGGGATCAGCCATACGCCGTGGCCAACCCCTTGCGAATGCTGCGGATTATGATCGCCTATATACGACCCTGTACATGTATCGACCACCCCGCGAAAGACTTGAGCCACCGACCCGGCCCGGCGAAGCGCTCAGTGTTCCTCAGGAGCCGACAGGACGCGCGGCCGCCGCCAGCACGCGGCGAAACCCCTCGAAGGCCACCGGGGTCAGGTCCAGATCACGCGCGCGCCGGTCGGCATAGACCATGCCCAGCACGCGGTCACCGTCGCACAGCCGGGCGACCAGACAGTCCACCCCGCCGGTCAGGCGGCGGACAGCCGCCGGCATCTCGTCATGGATGCGGCGGCGATCCCACCACTGGGCGGTGTCCTCCTCCAGTACCCGGCCCAGCGGTCCGAGCGCGGACCGGTTGATCACGAAGTGGCTGAACTCCGGTTCGTGCAGGGTCCCGACCAGGTGCTCGGCGCGCAGACTCTCGCCATCGCGGGACAGACGGGCGAATACCACCCGGTTCAACCCCACGCCGAACTGCATCACTCGCAGCATCCGGCGTATCCGGGCCTCGCGATTCGTTTCCTGTTCGAGGGCGCGCAGCCCGGTCTCCAGGAGGTCGGCCCGCGGCATCAGGGCCAGACGCGGACGATAGCGCTCGCCCAGCCAGACGCGACCGGGGGTCTGCGGGTCCAGCGGCGGCCGCTGATACACGGCGACATCCTCGTTGAAGCGCTCGATGACCGCGCCCACGCGGTCCGCGGCTTCCTTGTCCGTCAGCCCCATCAGACCGGCCAGCAGTCCAAGGTCGCGATCGCCGCGCGCGGTGTCCATGCCGCGGAAGACCTGCCAGGCCACGGCGCTCGCGACCATGACCTCATAGGCCCGGTGATGGGCCGCGTTGACCGCACGCAGCGTGCCCTGTACCAGTTCCGGCAGGGCCATCTGCTCCGCCATGGCACGTGACAGGTCGTCCGTCGCATACCCCAGCGCGGCGTAACTGGCCTCGTCCGGCAGGGCGCTGAGCTCCAGCATCTCCAGCAGCCGATCCAGGCGCGGCTCGCCCTCGACCAGCAACGCCAGGAGGCCCAGCTGGTTCAGCAGGGCTGCCAGGGCCACCTCGCCCGGCTCGGTGTCGTGGCGCTTGTGCGCGATCTCGCCTGCGATCATTGCCGCCAGCCGCGACTGCGCCGCCAGCTCGCGATAGGCCTGGGGTCTTGTGACCACATCCTTGACGCGCGGGGCCTCGGCCGCCTCCCGATGCACGTTCTGCAATCCCAGCATGGAAATCGCGTCGCCCACCGCGTGCACCTCCTGGCGCAGACCGCGACGCGAGGCGTTGGCCCGCCGCACCAGGCGCAGACTCAGGCCGGGATCGCGCTCGGCGTAGCGCGCCAGTTCGCGCAGGGACCGATTCACCAGGGCATCCGGGTCCGCAAACACCGCATCGCTGGCTTCCAGAATCGGCCATTCCAGCGCCGCCAGGCGCGCGGCCTCTTCCATGTAGGGCGCGTCCTTGTCCAGGGACATGCTGTACCTCGCGCAGGGGAGTCGTTATCGTAAAGCCCGTCAACTATAGCAACGCATGCGGGCGGATGGCCTGTCCGGCATGGTGCTTAAGCAATGTGGGGTCGCGGTCCGTGAAGTATTTCCTGGGTATCGTCATCGTTTTCTCGTCAGTCTTCGGTGGATACTACTTTCATGGTGGCGACCTCCGGGTCATGTGGCAGCCCTACGAGTACTGGATCATCGGGGGTGCGGCGCTCGGGGCATTCCTGATCGCCAACCCGCCCCGAGTCGTCATCACCGTCTTCAAGTCCATCCCCAGCCTGATGAAGGGCAGCAAGTACAAGTCGGACGACTATCTCGACCTGCTGGCCATGATGTACAAGCTGTTCACCAAGGCCCGCAAAGAGGGCCTGATGGCGGTGGAAGCCGACATCGAGGAGCCGGAAGAAAGCGAGGTCTTCAAGGCCCATCCCCGGATCCTGCAGGATCACCACGCGATGGAGTTCATCACCGACTACATGCGCCTGATCATCTCCGGCAGCATGAACCCGCATGAGCTCGATGCCCTGATGGACCTGGACCTCGAGACCCACCACGAGGAATCGCACCAACCGGCCCACGCGGTTCACCGTGTGGCGGAGGCCCTCCCCGGCTTCGGTATCGTGGCGGCGGTCCTCGGCATCGTGATGACAATGGGCAAACTCGACGGCTCCATCGCGGAGATCGGCTCAAGCGTGGCGGCTGCCCTGGTCGGCTCGTTCCTCGGGATTCTGCTGGCCTACGGCTTTGCCGGGCCGACCTCGACCGCCCTCGAGTCCCGTGCACAGGAGGAAGCCAAGTTCCTGCAGTGCATCAAGGCCTGCATCCTCGCCAATGTCCAGGGCTACAGCCCTCAGGTCGCGGTGGAGTTCGGCCGCAAGACCATGGAAAGCGCGATGCGCCCGAGCTTCTCCGAACTGGAAGAGTACGTGAAGGGGGCCTGACGGCCTCCGGATCACTACCATGGGAGTCGAGGACAAGACCCAGCCGATCATCGTCAAGAAGAAGGTGGTCCAGGGCGGCCACCACGGCGGCGCGTGGAAGATCGCTTTCGCCGACTTCACGCTCGCGATGATGGGCTTCTTCCTGGTGATGTGGCTGCTCGTTGCGCTGGATGACGACCAGCGCGCCGGCATATCCGAGTACTTCCAGAACCCCTCCGCATTCGTGGGCGAAGCTCCCGCGCCGGGCCAGGCGCCCGGTGACGGAACCGGCGTGGACCCATCGATCATCGACTTCGAGGGCATGCCGGAACTCATCCAGGACCCGGACGCCTTGGAGGCCCCGACAGGGATCGATGAAGACACCCTCGACGAGCTGGCCGAGGCCCGCGATCGCGAGGCCCTGGAGACCCTGCAGGAGGCACTGGAGGAGGCCCTGGATCAGAGCCAGGCGCTGGAGCCCTTCAAGGACCAGCTGCTGCTGGATATCACACCCGAAGGCCTGCGCATACAGATCATCGATCGCGAGAACCGGCCGATGTTCGCCAGCGCCAGCGCGCGTCCGCTGGAGCACGCCGACGCGATCCTGCGCGAGCTGGCCGGCCTGATCAATCAGGTCCCCAACCGCGTCTCGATCACCGGCCACACCGACGCCCGCCCGCTGCTACGCCCGGACTACACCAACTGGGAGCTCTCGGCCGATCGCGCCAACGCCGCCCGCCGCGCCCTGATCGCCGGCGGCACCGAGCCCGACCAGATCGCCCGCGTGGTGGGGCTGGCCGCCAGCGTGCCCTTCAACCGCGACGATCCGGAGGCCGCGATCAACCGGCGGATCACCCTGATTGTGCTGAATCAGGAAGCGGAAGAGGCGATGTACCGCAGCCTGGAAAGCGAAGGGACCGCCCCGGAAACGCTCCGCGACAGCCCGCAACCCTCCGGAAATGGGGCCGGATAGCATGCAGCGGCACCAGGACATCCCGCTCAACCTGATCACCGGGTTTCTGGGCGTCGGCAAAACCACCGCCATCCGCCACCTGCTCGCGCAGCGCCCGGAGGGCGAACACTGGGCCGTGCTGGTCAACGAGTTCGGCGAGATCGGGGTGGATGGCGGCCTGCTGGCCGATACCGGCGTGGCGCTGGAGGAGGTTCCCGGCGGCTGCCTGTGCTGCGTCTCCGCGCAGATGTTCACCGTCGGGCTCAACCGGCTGATCCGCAGCCAGCGCCCCGACCGCATCCTGATCGAACCCACGGGCCTCGGCCACCCGGCGCAGATTATCCGCACCCTGACCGAGCCGCCCTACGCCGGGGTACTGGACCTGCGCGCCACCGTCACCCTGATGGACGCCCGCCACCTGGCCTCGCCGCGCCACCGGGAGCACGCGAACTGGCGCGACCAGATCGCCCTGGCCGACGTGCTGCTGGCCAACAAGGCCGACCTCTACAGCGAGGCGGACCGCGAGGCGTTGCAGGCCTTCGTCGCGGCGATGCCGCCACCACGCCCGCTGGTCGTGGAGACCACGCAGGGCCGCATCGAACGCGACTGGCTGGACCGCCCGCGACTGGATCGGGGCGGCGCCCTGTTCCCGGAGGCCCGCGACTTTCTCGCGTCCACGAGCGCGGATGCGCACGCCGACCACGACCACGACCACGACCACGACCACGACCACGACCACGACCACGACCACGACCACGACCACCAGCATGATGACGCGACTCATGCAGCCGACGAGTGGGTCACCATCGACACCCGCGGTGACGGCTACACCGGCCGCAGCTGGCTGCTGCCCGAGGGCCAGCTCATCGACCATGCCGCCCTCGCGGGCCTGGTCGCGGATTTCAGCGGTGATCGGCTGAAGGGCCTGGTCGAGACCGACCGCGGCTGGCACCGCCTCAACCGGGTGGACGGCCACGGCGCCCTGGAACCGATGACCGCCCCGGAGGCCCGGCTGCGCCCTCGCATCGAGGCCATCCTGCCGGAATCCGCGACCGCCACGCTGGACGACCTCGCCCGCCGCCTCGAAACCGCCATCACGCCAAGTCGCTGATCGGTACCCGCTGGCCGCGCCCCGCCGCCTACAGACGTGGCAGCAGCCAGGCGGGTTCGAGGAAGAACAGGGCAGTGACCGCGACACCGACCAGAGTCACCACCTGGCGGTAGCCCGACTCGGGCAGCCGGCGCACCAGGATGATCCCGACACGCGCGCCCAGGATCGCGCCCGCCCCCACCGCCAGCAGCCCGGTCGCCACCACCTGCCCGCCCGCGATGTAGACGACCACGGCCATCAGCGTCAGTACCGAGGACAGAAGATTCTTCAGGGCATTGGCCCGCGCCAGATCCGGAATGCCCTGGCCCCGCAGGATCGCCAGCAGCAGGATGCCGACGCCACCGTTGAAGTAGCCCCCATAGGCGCAGCCCAGCCCCGCGCCCAGAGCACGCAACGGCCCCGGATGCGGCCGCGCGGCCAGGCGCTGCAGCCAGGGTCCCAGCGCAAACAGCAATGTCGCCACCAGCAGCAGCCAGGGGATCAGGACACGAAAGCCCGCGTCGCCGGTCAGCAGCAGGGCGACGGCCCCGAGGGCGCCACCCAGCACCCCCGCGAGCAGCAGCGCCCGGGCCAGCCCCGGGCCGAGGTCGCGCCAGGCCCCGCGCAGCCCGTGCCGATCCGCCAGCACGCTGGCCAGATAGCCGGGCAACAGTGCCGCGGTCCCGGTGGCATTGGCGGCCACCGGCGGGACGCCCACACTCATCAGCGCCGGGAGGGTCAGGAAGCTGCCACCACCGGCCACCGCATTCAGCAAGCCGGCGAAAAAGCCGGCGGCCAGGAGCAGCAGCGCAACACCGGAGGGCGCGAGATCCATGCGGGGCGGGCAGAAGCGCGGCTCAGATCACCCGGCGGTCGCTGAACTCGGCGCGATAGAACCACTCGTTGCCCGGCAGCGAATTGGGGTTGGGGAACACGATAAACCCGGGTTCCGGCGCCCGCACCTCGGTCCCGTCGGCGCGGACGCCGATCAGGTCACCCGCCTCCAGCGGGTCGAAGCTCTTCCACTCGCGCGCAAACCGGTCCTCGGGGTGATCGCGGTCGATCACCTCGACCAGGCGCAGGACCTCCGGGTCATCCTGGCCCGGCGTGGCCGGCGCCGGCAGCATGCCCAGGTGCGCGAGGGTATTGATGATCGCGTTGTAGGCGACCAACGGGGCCTGCGGGTCGTCGTGCTGCCCGCACTCCAGGGTCACGCCATAGCCGCCCTGGCTGCGCATGTACTCGGTGGTCCCGACCCCGTAGCTGGGATCGGTGCTCAGGATCTGCGCCCGGTGGCTCGCGTTCGGGTTCTTCATCCGCGCCGCCACGCCCCGGGCATAGGTATCCAGCCAGCCCTCGACCATGCGCCGCGGGCCCAGGCAGGCCGCCAGTGCCTCTTCCTCGCGCGCCTGCGCGAAGCCTTCCAGCGGGCCTTCGTTATTGCGTGGGCCGAGCATGATGAACGGCTGCCCGCCGGTGTGAAACGAGTGCAGGTCCAGCAGCACGTCGTGCGCCGCCAGCAGCGGGCACAGCACGTTGGCGATGCGGTCCTCGAAATCCTGCGGATCCTCGGTCACCCGGAGGTTGCGGTTCAGGTTGCGTTCGCCCATGCGCTGTCCGAGGTCATAGGCCAGCGGATTGGTGCGCGGCACCAGCGTCAGGCTGCCACGCAGCAGATCCCGTTCGCGCGCCTCCAGCTCGGCATGGACCCGCTCGGCGGCCTGGGTGCCGCAGGTCTCGTTGCCATGCACCGCGCCCAGTACGATCAGGCGCGGCCCCGGCTCCAGCCCGTGAAAGGTGATCGAACGCAGCGCAGTGGGACGGGAGGGATCGGCCATCGGGGAAACTCCGGGCAAGGGGTAACGGATATCCTGCGGCGCAAAGGCTACCGGAGCCATCCGTCCGGCGCCACGGGAAGGCCGTCAGTCCACCGGTAGCGCGCCATGCTCGGTCATCCAGCCCTGCAGCACGTCGAGTTCCAGCGGCTGGCTGTAGAGGTATCCCTGCCCCAGGGCGCAACCGCGTTCGTGCAGGAAGGCGGCCTGCTCGGCGGTCTCCACGCCCTCGGCGATGACCTGCATGTTCAGGTTGCGCCCCATGGCGATGATGGTGGCGGCAATCTCGCGATCGGCGCTCTCGCTGGCCACCCCGTCGACAAAGCTGCGGTCGATCTTCAGCACGTCCAGCGGATACGTCCGCAGCGCGGCCAGCGAGGAATAACCGGTGCCGAAGTCGTCGATGGCCAGGCGCACGCCCAGCTCCTTCAGTGCCGCGAGCCGCGCGATGGCCTGCTCGCCCTGCTGCATGATCGCGGTCTCGGTGATCTCCAGTTCCAGCTGCACGGCGGGGAAGCCGGTCAGCGCCAGGATCTCCGCCACCCGGTTCACGAAATCGCCACGCTGCAGCTGCACCGGCGACAGATTGACCGCGAGACTGAAATCCGCGGCCCCCAGATCCAGCAGACGCTTGGCGGCGTCGCAGGCCTCGCGCAACACCCATTCGCCCAGCGCGACGATCAGGCCGGTGTCCTCGGCGATCGGGATGAACCGATCCGGCGGGATCATCGGCCCGTCCTCCGGCTGCCAACGCAGCAGCGCCTCCATGCCGAAGGGCTGTCCATCCTCCAGGCGGACCTGCGGCTGGAAGTGCAGGCGCAGCTCTCCGTTCTCGGTCTCCAGGGCCTGTCGCAGGCGGTTCTCGAGCTCCAGGCGTTCGTCCGCCGCGCGGGTCAGGGCCTGGGTGTAGACCGACCACGTCTGGCGCCCGGAGGCCTTGGCCTGGTACATAGCCGCATCGGCGTGCTGGATCAGTTCCGTCACCGAGTCGCCATGCTCGGGGTAGAGGCTGATGCCAATGCTAGCGTTCAGGTACACCGAACGCCCATCGTCCAGCACCAGCGGGCGCTCCAGGCTGGCCAGCAGGTCGCGGGCACAACGGGCCACGGTCTCGTCACTGGCCGGATTCTCCGCCACGATCAGGAACTCGTCACCACCCAGGCGGCCCAGTGCGTGGGAGGGCCCGACCGCCTCGCGCAGCCGCCGCGCAACCTCCACCAGCACCCGGTCGCCGACCGGGTGGCCCATCGAGTCGTTCACGTTCTTGAACCGGTCGAGATCCAGATTCAGCACCGCGACGCGATAGCCGTGGGCCCGGGCGCGTTCCAGCGCCTGGCCCAGTATCACCTGCAGCTGCGTGCGGTTGGGCAGATCGGTCAGCGCATCATGCCGGGCCAGGTACTGGAGCTCTTCCTCCGAGCGGCGCAGCTCCGACATATCCGTCAGCACCCCGGCGTAGTGCAGGGCCTGACCCTGCTCGTCGTAGACCGTGTTGAGGCTCAGCCACTGCGGGGCCACCTCGCTGTTGCGCCGGCGGTTCCAGATCTCGCCCTGCCAGTGCCCCTCATGCTGGAGAGCGTCCCACATGCGCTGGAAGAACGCGGCATCGTGACGCCCGGACTGCAGGAAACTCGGGTTGCGCCCCAGCGCCTCCATCTCGGAGAAGCCTGTGATATCGACGAAGGCCGGGTTCACCGCAATGATCCGCGGGGTCAGGTCCGTGATGATGATCCCGTCCCGGGTGCTCTCCAAGACCGCCGCCATGCGCCGCAGCCCCAGCAAGGCCTGACGCCGCTCCAGCGCGGCCCCCAGGCTGGACGCGACGATGCGCGCCAGGCTCTGGTCCGCCGCGGTCCAGCGTTGCGCGCGCCGCACCCGATCGAGGGCCAGGAAGCCACGGTATTCGCCCTCCACGTACAGCGGGACCAGCAAAGCCGCCTGGCTTTGCGCGGCCTCCAGGATCTCGCGTTCGGCCTCCGGCAGCTCCCGGGTCAGCACCTCGACCGCACCACCGCCCTGCAGGATCTCGTGCCAGCGCGGCAGGACCGATTCCAGACTCAGGTTGCGCAGCGGCGGCGGACGCACTACCTGATCGGTGTCCGTGCGCACCCAGTAGTAGCGATGGACATCCAGGGCCTCGCGCACCCCATGGTCCAGCTCGGCCACCAGCACGTAGGCCCGATCGGCATGCGCCTCCTGCCCCAGTTCGGCCAGCAGCCGGTGGATTACGCTCGCGGGGTTGTCCTCGCGCAGCAACTCCACGGTTAGCTCGGCCGCGGTGCGCAGCGCCCGCTCGCGCTCGCCCAGCGCCTGCGACACGCGCAGCTTCTGTGCCGCCAGGCCGGCGATCTGGGTGAACTCGTCGATCAGCACGCGCTCGCCGGCATGCGGACCGCGGGCCCCCGCTACATAGATCCCCAGCGTGCCCAGCACGCTGCCATCGGCATCGCGGAAGGGGAACGACCAGCAGGCCCGGAACCCCGCGCCATGCGCGAGATCGCAGAACCCGACCCAGTTGGGGTGGGCACTGCAATCCTCGATGATCACCGGCTCGCCGCTCCAGGCGGCCTCGCCGCAGGAACCCAGACCCTGCTCGGCGCGGATGCGGCGGGTGGCGCTGCGCAACGGATCCGGCACCCGCGGGGCGGCCACACCGTGCAGCTCCCGGGTGTCGCCGTCCAGCAGCATGATGCACCCGTGCAGCTCCGGGGCCAGGGCCTCCAGCCCCTTGACCACGTCCTCCAGCAGGCGCGGGTCACGCTCGCCGGTGGCCAGGCGCCCGAGCACGTTCGCGCGGACCTCCTGGATCCGCTGGTCCAGGACCCGCCGGGTCACGTCCACCAGGCTGCCGGACAACCCGATCGGCCGCCCCTCGGCATCCAGATTGGCCTGGCCACGCAGCTCCAGCCAGCAAAGGGACCCATCCGCCGTGCGCAGGCGGATCTCGGTCTCCAGCCGTCCGTCGTCGGACTCCGCGGCACGGGCCAGCAGCCGCGCCGCCATCGCGCGATCCTCCAGTGGCATGAAGGCCAGCATCTCTTCGCCGAGCGCGGACTCCACCGCATGACCGGTGATCGCCGTCCAGGCGGGATTCAGGAAGCGCCAGCAACCGGCGGCATCGGTCTCGAAGACGATGTCGCCGGCGCGCTCGATCACCTCGCGGTACCGGCGCTCGGAGGCCGCCAGGGCGGCCTGTTCCCGGCGCAGGCGGGCGCGCGTATGGACCTGGTCCAGCAGCACCGGGAGCATCTTCAGATACCCCTCGCGCTTGACCGCGTAGTCGTCCACGCCCATGCGCAGGGCGCGGGCCGCCAGGTCCTCGGTGCCCTGCCCGGTCACCAGAACGGTGGGGAGATCCAGCCCGCGTTCCTCGCGCACCAGCCGCGCCAGCTCCAGGCCGTCGAACCCCGGCAGGCGGTAGTCCACCAGCAGCAGGTCGAAGCCGACAGCGCCGGTTGCATCCGGCGTCAGCGCCGCCAGGGCCTCCTCCGCGGTGTGCACCGTCTCCAGCTGGATGTGGGGGGCGGTATGCGCGAGCTCGCGGCGCGTCAGCCCCACATCGAAGGCATTATGCTCGGCATACAGCACCCGCAGCGGCTCGTGCCCGTTGGCCACGCTCAGTTCCCGGCGAGCACGGGCATCGACCACGCGCGCCGGCAGACGCTCCAGGTAGTCATCGGACTTGGTCAGGTAGTCGTCGGCACCGGCCCGGAAAGCCGCGACCACGGTCTCCTGTTCGCCGTGGCCCGTCAGCACCAGCACCGCCTCGTCGCGCCCGGCGGCCTGCAGCTCGCCGATCAGTTCGAGGCCGCTCCCGTCCGGCAGGCGCAAGTCCTCCACCACACAGTCGAATCCCGCAGCGCCGGCCAGCGCGCCCCGGGCCTCGGCCAGCGACGCCGCCAGGTGCACCTCGGCACCCGGCACCTCGCGCTCCAGCACCCGGCGCTGCAGATCGGCATCCGCCGGGTTGTCTTCCACGAGCAGGATTCGCATCAGGTCTCTTTCGGGGGCAGCCGCATGTTCAACTCGGCGGGTGATTGAGCAGGCACCAGTACAGCTCCACCTGCTCGGCGACATCGACAAACTTGGCGAAGTCCACCGGCTTGACGATGTAGGAATTGGCCCCGCAGTCGTAGGCGGTCGCGATGTCGCGATCCTCGCTGGAGGAGGTCAGCATGACCACCGGAATGCGGCGGAAACGCTCGTGTTCGCGGATCCGGCGCAGCACCTCCAGCCCGTCCACCTTGGGCAGCTTGATATCCAGCAGGATCACCGCCGGCAGCGCCAGTTCGCCCCGCTCCCAGCACTCGAGGAACGCCAGGGCCTCCACTCCATCGCGCGCGATCTCCAGGGGGTTGGTGAGGTTGCGCCGCTCGAAGGCGCGCCGCATCAGGTCGATATCCACCGGGTTGTCCTCGACCACCAGGATGGACGGTTGACGCGCGGCCGTGCTCATCGCGGGAACTCCACGTGGAAGCGGGCGCCCACGCCCGGCGTACCCTCGGCGCGGATCTCCCCGCCCAGGCGGTTGACCGCTCGCCGCACGAGCGCAAGGCCGACACCGGTTCCCGGGTAGGCCTCGGCGCGGTTCAGGCGCTGGAAGATATCGAAGATGCGATCCTGAAACGCCATGTCGAAGCCGATCCCGTTATCCTGTACCGAGATCCCGAGTGTAGCGCTGCGGGATTCGGCCTGCACCGTCACCTGCGGTGTCTCGCGCTCGGCACTGAACTTGAAGGCATTTTCCAGCAGATTGCGCAGGATCAGCGCAACGCCATCGGGGTCGCTCTGGAACACCAGATCGGGATCGATCTCCAGCGTCACCTCGGCGCGGCTGCGCAGCTTCGGGTCCACCGACTCGAGCACCTCCTCCACCAGCGCGCGCACACGAACCTCCCGTTCCTCCAGCGGCCGGCGCTCCATACGTGAATAGGCCAGCAGATCGGAGATCAACTCGTTCATCTGCGCCACGCCCTGGCGGATGTTGCGCACGAACGTACGCCCCTCGCCCTCCAGCTGCTCGCCGTAGTCCGCCTCCAGTAGCTGGCTGTAGCCCTCGATTCCGCGCAACGGGGCCTTCAGGTCGTGCGAGACCGCGTAGGAGAACGATTCCAGTTCCTGGTTCAGGGCCTGCAGAGCCGCCGTGCGCTCCGTCACCCGCTGTTCCAGCGTGGCATTCAGGTCGCGCAGTTCCAGTTCGCTGCGCTTGAGTTCGGTGACCTCCAGCACCGTGCCCTGCACGTAGTGCATGCCGTCGGCCCGCTCGAGCGGGGCCTCCATGGTGATGCTGAACCACGCCTCCGCGCGAACCTCCGGGCGCGCCTTCAGCAACAGCCGCCGCGGCCCGGGATGTCCGCCGGCGATCAGCGTTTCCATGGCATCGGAAAAGCTCTTCCCGTCCGCGGAGTCGAGATCGAAGAAATCCCGGGCGAAGGCCTCCAGCGTCGGGGTGCCATAGCGGGCATCGCACCCGAGCAGGGCATACAGCCGATCCGACCACCACAGCTCGCGGGTCTCCAGCATGAACTCCCAACTGCCCAGCCCCGCATGGCGTTCCGCCTGGCTCAATCGGTCCACCTGGCGCGCCAGCGCCGCCTCGGCCTGCTTGCGCGCCTCGATGTTGCGCAGAGTCACCAGCAGCAGCCGCTCGCCGGCGATTTCGGTGGCCTGCAGGTTGGCCTCCACCCAGAAGCCGTGGCCGTCGCGGTGGCGCGCCCGCCACTCGAAGACCAGTTGTTCCCCGCGCCGGGCCCGTTCCATCAGCGCCTTCTGCCGCTGTACGTCGTAGCCGCCTTCGTCCGCGCTCAGGTCATCCACACTGCAGGCGAGCAGTTCGGCCCGGCTGTACCCGTACATCCGCTCGGCGGCGGCATTCACCCCGATCAGGCCCTCGGTATCCAGATCCTGCAGCAGGATCGCCTCCTGCACGTTGTCGAAGATCGCGCGGAAGCGGGTCTCCGAGTCACGCAGGTCCCGCTCGGCGCGCAGGCGCTCGGTCACATCCAGCAGCAGGCCGTGGATGCGCGTCACCCGCCCGACCTCGTCGCGGGTCAGCCAGGTCCGGTCTTCCACCCAAAGCCAGTTACCCTCGCCGCTGCGCAGGCGGTAGAGCTGGGTATAGCGATCCGGGCCGTGCTCAATGTGCGCGGCCACATCCGCCACGATCCGGTCGATGTCTTCGGGATGAATCAGCTCGGCGTAATTCACGTCGCCCTGCAACAGGGCATGGCGATCGATCCCCCAGCGCGCGATGTTCGGCGACACGAAGGTGACCGGCCAACCGGGCGTGGTCGCCCATTCAATCGCGACCACCGGCGAGCGCTCGACAATCGCGGTCAGCCGCCGCGCCTCGCGCGAGGCGCGGTCGCGCGCCCGCAGCGGGTAATACACCAGCAGGAACAGGCCCGCGGCGGTGACCGTCACGTAGCCCCATCCCTTCAGGGTCTGTAACTGCGCCAGCAAGGCCACATCGTCGACCATCAGCAGCAGGGCGCGGTCGGACAGTCCGATCCATGCCAGCCCGAAGACCAGATACACCACGGCAATGATGGCCGCGGTCCGCCCCGCGCTGGGCCTGCGTGCCCTCTGCCTGTCTTGCTCCATCTAGCCTCCCGGCTGCCGTGGAGATCCGCCTGGCTTACCTGCCTGCCTCGAGCATCGACCACCCGGGGCCGCCGCGCAAGGCCCGTACCCACCGCGCCCCTGCCCGGGCTTCGGGAGCCCCGGGGAAAATGCTATTCTTCGCCGCTCCCGCAAGCGGACGCAGCGATGTTCAAGCAACTCGAAGGCGAACCCCGTGGCGAACGCCACCCGATCTCCGACGTCCTGGACCGCCTGAAGCTCAATGCCGATGGCCTGATCCCCGCGATCGCCCAGCAGCACGACACCGGCGAGGTCCTGATGCTGGCGTGGATGAACCGCGAGGCCCTGAACGAGACCCTGGCCACGGGGCGCGTGTGCTACTACTCGCGCTCGCGCCAGGCGCTGTGGCGCAAGGGCGAGCAGTCGGGCCAGGTCCAGCAACTGCACTCCCTGCACCTGGACTGCGACGGCGACACCCTGCTGCTGAAGGTCGACCAGACCGGGCCGGCCTGCCACACCGGACGTCGCAGCTGCTTCTACCTGCAGGTCGAGAACGACAGTGTCGTGGTCACCAGCGACCCCGAGATCGCGCCGGAGACGCTGTACGGCAAGGGAAACACCGAATAATGAGCGAGCCCCGGACCCTCACCCTGCACAACACCCTGGGCGGGCACGACGAAGCCTTCGTGCCGCAGGACCCGGAGCGGGTGACCCTCTACGTCTGCGGCCCCACCGTGTACAACCGGGTGCACATCGGCAACGGGCGCCCGGTGGTGGTGTTCGACGTGCTGTTCCGCTTGCTGCGCGAACTCTACGGTCCGGACCACGTGGTCTACGCGCGCAACATCACCGACGTCGACGACAAGATCAACAAGGCCGCCGCCGACAACGGCGAGCCGATTGCCGCCCTGACCGAACGCTTCACCCGCGCCTTCCACGAGGACATCGCCGAGCTGGGCACGCTGGAGCCCACCCTGGAGCCGCGCGCAACCGAACACATCCAGCCGATGATCGAGCTGATCCAGCGCCTGATCGACCGCGGCCACGCCTACGTCGCCGAGGATCACGTGCTGTTCGACGTGACCTCCTACCCCGAGTACGGCGCCCTGTCCGGCCGCTCGCTGGACGACATGCAGGCCGGGGCCCGGGTCGAGGTCGCCGACTACAAGCGCCACCCCGGCGACTTCGTGCTGTGGAAGCCGGCTGCCGCGGGCGAGCCCGGCTGGGAAAGCCCCTGGGGCACCGGCCGCCCCGGCTGGCACCTGGAGTGCACGGCGATGATCCGCGCCCACCTGGGGCCGATGATCGACATCCACGGCGGCGGCCACGACCTGGTGTTCCCGCACCACGAAAACGAGATCGCCCAGGGCTGCGCGGCCGAAAGCTGCCACGAGCACGGCACGCACTATGCCCGCTACTGGGTGCACAACGGCCACCTGACCATCGACGGCGAGAAGATGTCCAAGTCGCTGGGCAACTTCCAGCTGCTGCACGACCTGCTGCAGCACTACCCCGGCGAGGTCCTGCGCCTGGCCCTGCTGTCGCGCCACTACCGCGCCCCGCTGAACTTCTCGGAAGAGACCCTGACCCAGTCGCGCAACAGCCTGAACGGCCTGTACCGCGTGCTGCGCGACGCCGCCGGTATCGAGCCCGCACCGGTGGCCGCCGCCGACACCCCGGTGTTCGCGGCGCTGCTGGACGACCTGAACACCCCCGCCGCGATCACCGCGCTGCACCGCATGAGCGATGCCCTGGCCGCGGCCGGCGACGACGCCGAACGCGCCCGGCGCAAGGGCGAACTGCTGGCCGGGGCCGGCCTGCTGGGCCTGCTGCAGCAGGACCCGGGCGTCTGGTTTCAGGGCGATTCCGGCGACGACGAGCTCGCCGCCTGGGTGGAGGAACGCATCGCCGCGCGCCAGGCGGCCCGCAAGAACCGGGACTTCGCGACCGCCGATACCATCCGCGACGAGCTGACGGCCCGCGGCATCGAGCTCGAGGACACCCCCGACGGCACGCGCTGGCAGCGCGCCACCTGAAGCCGATGCGTATCCGCCCCTGGTTCGTGCTGATCCTGGGCCTGCTGCTGCCCACCGGGGTGCTCGCCCACCCGCATGCCTGGATCGACCTGCGCGTGGGACTGGTCTTCAACGAGGCCGGCGAGCTGCTACGCATGGAGCAGTCCTGGCGCATCGACCCCACCTACAGCCACATGCTGCTGGAGGACCTGACCGGCCAGCTCGACGGGGACACCGACATTGACACGGCCCTGGAGCACGCCGCCGAACGGATGCGCGAGAACCTGGCCGGGCATGACTACTTCACCGAACTGAGCACCGGCGAGCGCGACCTGGACGTCCCGCCGGCGCGCAACGCCCGTCTGACCCTGGAGGACCGCCGCCTGCACCTGCGCTTCGAGCTGCCGCTGGAGGACCTCGACATCACGGCCGGGGACCGCTTCAGCTACCGCGTGTTCGATCCCGAGTACTGGATCGAGATCCTTCACGACCCGGAGGACATCGTCTTCGTCGAGAACCGGCCCGGCTGCGCGGTGACGATCGACGAACCCCGACCTGACCCGCAGCTGATCCGCTACGCCGCGACCCTGGAACGCCAGGATCGCAGCCCGGTCGACAACCTCGGACGCCACTTCGCGGAGACCGCCACGCTGGAATGCGACTGAGGGGGATGCCGCTTCACAACCGGACGGCGCGCACACACCACCCGATGGCTCGTGTGTTATACAGTAACGCCATGCACCAGGTAACGCATCGAATCCGGAACCCACTGCAGCCCGCCCTCCCGGGCCTGCTGATGCTGCTCGCGCTGTGCCTGCTGTTCGGCGGTCCGGGCCTCGCACAGGCCGCGACCGGTCATCCACTGGGTGCCCCCACCGAGGCGCCCGCCGAGCGCGCGGCGCCGCCGCCCCCGGACCGCCTCGACGCCCCGGCCCCGCTGGCCGAACCGCCCGGCCCCCTGGAACGGCTGACCGGCTGGATGCTCCAGACCCAGCGGCAGCTCCACCGCAGCCTGACCGAAGGCCTGCACGCCCTGCGCGACGGCCCCACCGCACACACCGCCGGGGCGCTGATCCTGGTCAGCCTGCTGTACGGGATCTTCCATGCCGCCGGCCCTGGCCACGGCAAGGCGGTCATCAGCGCCTACCTGCTGACCCAGCCGCAGAACCTGCGCCGCGGCATCCTGCTGTCCACCGTCTCGGCGCTGGCACAGGGCGTCACCGCCATCGTACTGGTCGGCGTGCTGATCGGCCTGTTCGGCTGGCTGGCGCGGGATACCCTGGGCCAGGTGCGCACCCTGGAGATCGCCAGCTTCGCCCTGGTGGCGCTGCTCGGGCTGTGGCTGATGGCGCGCGCCCTGCGTCACGCGTGGCGGCTGCAGCGCGCGCATCGGGTCGCGCCCGTCCATGGACACGACCACGAGCATGGCCACACCCATGGACATGACGCCCACTGCGGCTGCGGGACCCCGCACCACGTGGACCCCAACCACCGCGGCACCTGGTGGGGTACCGTGCTGGCGGTCGGCATCCGCCCCTGTTCCGGCGCCGTGCTGATCATGGCGGTCTCCGCCGCTTTGGGACTGGCCTGGGCCGGCGTCGCCGCCGTACTGGCGATGTCCCTGGGGACCGCCGCCACCGTCTCGGTGCTGGCGACCCTCGCCGTTTCGGCACGCGACTGGACCCGGCGCTGGCTGGGCCCCACCCGCATGGGCCGGCTGACCTACATCGGCCCGGCCCTGGGAATGGCCGGTGGCGGCGTGATCGCCCTGATCGGTCTCAGCCTGGTGCTGGGTGCCATCGCCTACCAGCCCGTCGCCCATCCTTTAGGGGTGCGCTAGCGGCCGAATGGGCCGGGACTTGCCCCAGGCGCAGGCGTCCTCTAACGTCCGGGACAACCGAACCCCGCTCGCGAGGACGCCATGCCGTCGACCACCATCACCCCGGAACAGGCTCCGACCCTCCCCGCGCTGTTCCGCACCCGCGTGTCCATGAGCCCGGATGCGCCGGCCTATCGTCATTACAGCGCCGCCGACGAGACCTGGAAGCAAACGACCTGGAGCGAAATGGCCACGATGGTCGATCGCTGGCAGGCGGCACTGGCGCGCGAGGGCTTCAAGCCCGGGGAACGGGTCGCACTGATGCTCGGCAACTCGCGCGAGTGGGTCGCCTTCGACCAGGCCGCCACCGAACTCGGGCTGATCACGGTCCCGCTGTACACCGATGACCGCCCGGACAACGTCGCCTACATCATCGGCCAGACCCAGGCGCGCCTGCTCCTGCTGGGCGAGAGCGCGCACAGTCGCCGCCTGTCCGAACACTTCGCGAACATGCCCTCGCTCAAGCGCTTCGTCTGCCTGGGCCACACCGAAGGCCAACCCGAGGACGAACGGGTGATGGACCTCGAGACCTGGCTGGAACGCGGCGACCCGGAACGCGTGCATCGCCCGGATCTCGACCCGCTGGCCCTGGCCACCATTGTGTTCACCTCCGGCACCACCGGGCGGCCCAAGGGCGTGATGCTGTCGCACCGCAACATCCTCGACAACGCCCAGGCCTCGTCCACCGCCGGGCCGCTGTCGGATGCCGACCGCTTCCTCTCCTTCCTGCCGCTGTCGCACATGCTGGAGCGCACCGGCGGCTACTACATGCCGATGCTGATCGGTGCCGAGGTCGCGTTCGCGCGCTCCATCCAGGGGCTGGGCGAGGACCTGATGTCGGTCCAGCCGACCGTGCTGATCTCGGTTCCGCGCATCTACGAGCGCGTGCACGGCCGCATCCAGGCCGGCCTGAAACAGAAATCCGCGCTGGGCCGAGGCCTGTTCAGGGCCACCGTGGCCATCGGCTGGCGCCGCTTCGAATACCAGCAGGGCCGCGCGTCCTGGTCGCCCGGCTTCCTGCTGTGGCCGCTGCTGGAGCGCATCGTCGCCCACAAGGTCCTGGACCGCCTGGGCGGCAAGCTGCGCTTCGCGGTCTGCGGCGGCGCGCCCCTGCCGCCGCCGATCGCCCGGTTCTTCATTGGTCTGGGCCTGCCGGTGCTGCACGGCTATGGCATGACCGAATCCAGCCCGGTGGTCAGCGTGAATACCCCGGACGACAACCTGCCCGCCTCCATCGGCAAGCCGCTGCCCGGCATCGAGGTCAAGATCGGCGAGATGGACGAGCTGCTCACCCGTTCCAGCTGCGTGATGCTTGGCTACTGGAAGAACGAGGAGGCGACCGCGAGCACGATCGACGAGGATCACTGGCTGCATAGCGGCGACCAGGCACAAATCGACGACGATGGCCACATCTTCATCACCGGCCGCCTGAAGGACATCCTCGTGCTGACCAACGGCGAGAAGGTCCCGCCGGCGGACATGGAAATGGCCATCGCCCTGGACGCCCTGTTCGACCAGGTCATGGTCGTGGGGGACAGCCACGCCTTCCTGACCGCCCTGGTTGTCCCCGAGCCCGAGGCCTGGACCACCTTCGCCGAGGACCAGGGCCTTGACCCCGGCGCCTCCGGGCGGCTGCCGCGCTCCGCCGAACGCGCCCTGCTGCAGCGGATTCAATACCAGCTGCGCGACTTCCCCGGCTACGCCAAGATCCGCCACGTGCACGTAGTGCATGAACCCTGGTCGGTGGACAACGGCATGCTGACCCCGACCATGAAGCTCAAGCGCCCGGTCATCTCCCAGCACTACGCCGACGCCATCGAGGCCATGTACGCCGGCCACGACTAGGATCCCTTTATATATTCACCACGAAGCGCACGAAGGCACGAAGAAGGTCACGGTCAAGGTCGAAAGCGTTTCTACCACGGAGGACACAGAGGGCACGGAGAAATCCCTTCCTGGGTGGGCAGGACGCCGATTACCGCACCCCAGCGCGTCCATCCTATAGGGCGAACCGGCCGCGATGCGGTTCGCTGTGATCAACGCACCCTGAGCACCCGAACAACTGCAGTGTTCTCAGTGCACTCCGTGCTCTCCGTGGTTCAATCGCCCTGGCCCTTCTTCGTACCTTCGTGCGCTTCGTGGTGAAAATGTCCTTTTAACTGCGGCATGAAGACCGAAAACGAAAAAGGCCCCGCAGCCGGGGCTGCGGGGCCTTGAGGGCGCGTCAGGCGCGCCGCCGGTTCAGATGAACAGGCAGATGTCGGACTCGCCGGCGAACTCGAAGAACGCCGCGGCCCCGGCGTATTCCACGCCGTCGATGAATTCGCTGGTGTCCATGTCGAACAGGTCCACCGTCATCTGGCAGGCAATCATGCGCACCTCGGCCTCCAGGCACAGCTCGCGCAGGTCGCCCAGATCGGAGACCCCCTTGGCCGCCATCTTCTTCTTCATCATCACGGTCATCATCTTCTGCATGCCCGGCAGGGCCTGCAGCATCACCGGCATGGGCATGGGCATCGGCATGCCCGGGTTGCCCAGCGAGGTCACCTGCAGATCCAGCTTCTTGCGCAGCAGTTGCAGACCATAGAAGGTGAAAAACACCTCGCAGTCATAGCCCAGTGCAGCCGCGGTGGAGGCCAGGATGAACGGGGGATAGCCCCAGTCCAGGCTGCCCTTGGTGGCAATAATGGCCATTTTCTTCTGATCACTCATCTTTACTCTCTCCTCCATTGGTAACAGGAACCGGACCCGCCACAGCCCCCTGCGCGATCCGTCCCCAGTTGGTTAAAGCCCTTGGTCTATCCGGCTCACTGCCCCGACGCCTGACGCCCCCTGCGCCAGTCGCGAATCAGTGCACATCCGGCACAAACCCCCAGCGCCGCCATGCTGGCCCATACCGAGATGGGCACCAGAATCATGGCCAGCGCAAACATGAGCCACGCCAGTATGGTCATCGTTCTCCTCCTGCACAACGTTTGCAGCCAGAAGCCGCATCGGTTGGTCGCCTTGCTTGTGGTTGCGAGCCATCACGCGAGGAGGAGGCACTCGACCTCCTACCCCTGGCGCTTCTCCGGCACCTCCGGCTCGGCGTAATCGCGGGGCGCATCCGTGCCCGGCGTCGGTTCCGGGGCCGGGGCTTCCGGCTCCCTGGGATGGTAAACATCGGTGGCCGAGGCACGCCCGCCCTGCCGCGAGACCGGGCTGGCATCCACGAACTGATTGTTCAGGCGCTGGATATAGGCCTCGGCGCGATCGCGCAGCTGATGCAGGCGGCTGATCATGCGGCGCCCCAGGCCCAGTGGCGCCCGTCCCATCATCGGCTGCCAGGGGCGCGTGTTCTTCTCGAACGCCGCGCGCCAGTTCCCGGCGGCGGTCTCGGTCGGCAGGGTCCGCGCGATGCGCCGTGCCAGCCAGCGGCGGTTGAAGAAGTGGATGCCGCCCAGCACGATCGCCAGCACGACGAGCCCGAAGCCCGTCATCAGCGGACGCTCGCCCATGGCCTGCCAGACGCTCCCGTCGGTCCAGGGCGCGATGCCCCCTGCCGACTGGTACCCGACCAGGCCCAAAAGCACCGCGACCACGGCGAACATCCCGGCATCGAACTGCACCACCCGGCGGCGCCACCGCTCCAGCGCCTTCTTCAGGGCCGGCAGGGCGTCCATCTCGATGGATTCGGCGATGGCCTGCAGCGAGCCCAGGATGCGGTAGGAGCGCGAGGAGCTGATCTCCTGGATCTTGGCGTGGATCTCCTCGCGATCGCGGCGGGACTTCTCCTCGTAGCGCTCGCGCACCTGCGGATCGCCGATCTCCACCGCCGCGCTCTCGTTGTACAGGCAGTAGAAGCGCCCGGTCGCGTTGCCCTGGCGCACCACGGCCCGCTGCCAGGCGGAGACGACCTCTTCCAGGTTGTCCTCGCGCCAGGTGGTGTCGATCTGGTTGAGGATGAACACCAGCTTGGTGAAATCGTTGCGCTCGGCGACACGGTTGACCAGATGCTCCAGGGTGTCGCGCATCGCACCCGGCTCCGGGTGGCGGGCGTCGAAGAACACCAGCACCAGGTCGGACAGGTCGATGATGTGATCGGTCAGCTGCAGGATGGTCGCGCGCTGCTCGTCGGCATCGAAGCCGGGGGAGTCGATGATGATGCGCCCGCGCAGACGCTCCGAGCGCGCGGTCTTCATCGCCAGGAAGTGGTCTACCGTGCGCCCGCCGCCGTCGGTAATCCGCTCGATCTCGTCAGACACCCGATAGAACGGGAAGCGCGGATCGCCGTCCAGAGCCAGCCCCGGGAGTTCCTGCACATGCTCGCTACCGCCGTAGCTGATCACGGTGAACTTGTCGTCGACTGCCTGCGAACCGCTGCGCTGTACGGTCGTGCCCACGTACTCGTTGATGAACGTGGACTTGCCGGCGGAGAAGGTGCCCAGCGTTGCGATCATCGGCCACCAGGAGATGCCAAAGGCGTAGGAATCCTCCGTGGGATCCAGGAGGCCGGCCGCATAGCCGACCCGGTCCAGATCCCGGAACGGATCGACCACGCCTTTCAGGACCGGATTCTCTTCGGCAAGGCGGTCGCTCAGCAGCTTGAGCTGCTTGCGCACGCGAGGGCCAGGACGATTGAACATGCGGACTCCGTCAGTCAAAACGCGCGATCAGCGCGGGTAATACGGCCCCGGGGAACCCCGGACCGGACCGCCCTGATCGGTGAATGGGTTGAACATGTTCATCATACCCATGGGGCCGCCCACATTGCGATTCAGGCTCCACATATCCTGCTGCATGCCCGTGATCGAGCCCGCCATCACGCGGGTATCGCGCGTCATCGAGCCGATGTTGGCGTCCATCGACTGCGTATTACCGGCGATCACCGCGACCTCGTCGTTCATCACCCGCATGGTGTTGTTGATGTCGGTCATCTGCCGGTCCATCGACGCCATATGCCCCGCGATGGTGGACATGTCGCGGTCCATCACCTGAGTCATCTGGGTGATCTCCTGGGTAAGCTGGCCCACATCCCGGGTCAGGCTGGTGATCAGCCAGAAACCGTAGATGGCCAGCACGATGAAGGCCACCAGTGCGGTGTAGACGATCAGTTCCAGACGCCGGGAACGGGCATCCGCCTTGTCGGCCTCGTCCCGAACCTCTGCAAACTCGCTGCTACTTTCTTCACTCATTGAACGCCCTTTGCTGTTTCATGGAAACGGGAGCCATCCCCGTCAGAAGGCGCCAACGGCAGCGCGATCGATAATTTCCTCCAGGGATTCCTTCACAAACACCGCCTGCTCGTGCAGATCCTCGGGCAACGGCCGCCCCCCGTGGATCATCGGGTTCAGGTCCAGGGTCATCAGCCACAGATTGCCCTCGGCATCCTCCTGCAGCACGATCCGGCAGGGCATATAGGCCGCCATCGCCGGGCTGTGTCGGACCATCTGCGCGGCGATGGCCACATCGCAGAACATGTAGATCTTCAGGAACGGGAAGTCCTCGCCGGTCACGCTGCGGACCTCCTCGCCCATCGGCAACTCGCCGACGTTCCGAATATTCAGCTCGTTGGCCACCAGGCGCAGCACATCCTCCACGTCCTCGACTTCAAGCCCCTCGTCCACCTGGCGCTTGTAGACCATGGCCTCCGCGGCATCGCCCGTCTCCAGTACCGTCCGGGCCATCTGCGAATAGACCTTGGGCGCCTGGGCGTCCAGGGACCGCGCCTGGCTCAGGTAGGGCTCGAAGGCGAAGATGGCATACCCCACGCCGATCAGCGCCAGGAGCCCGATCACGACCAGTGCATTGCGGATGAAACGCATGAAGCTCTCCTCCTTCCATCGCGTCCGCAGCCCGGCAGCCCCGGGCGCGAATCGTTATTGTTTTTTGCGGCGCCGCCGCCCGAACAGCGCCACCGCCAGGGCATCCAGCTCGGCGGCGGCCTTGCCGCGGGGCTCCAGCTCGCGCACCGACAGCCCCTCACTGAACGAGCGCCGGAATGCCATGCGCTGCTTCAACCGCGGCTTCAGCAGGCGCACGCCGTCGATCTGCCGCAGCGCATCAAAGGTCTCGTCGGTCTCGCGCACGGCCTGATGCGTGTCCGCGCGGTTGATGAACGCCAGGATCTCCGGGCGTTCGCCGGATCCACGCTGCTCCTGAATCCTTTGCACAAAGCGATGCGTTGACCAGACATCCGCCTGACTGGGGGGCACCGGGATCAGCACGCGGTCCGCGCCTTGCACCGCCGCCATCAGCGAGGCCATGTCCGACGCGCCGACATCGATCAGCACCTCGTCGTACTCACCGGCGCGGACACGCGCCGCGTCTAGGCCCTCCACCGCATCCAGCGCCGGTTCATAGCCCTCCTCCCGCCGCACCTCCAGCACGTCGCTGAGGGTGCGCTGGGGATCCAGGTCCACGGTCAGGGCCCGGCGGCGCCCCTCCAGCAGCCACAGGGCCAGATTGAAGGCCACGGTACTCTTGCCGGTACCGCCCTTGAGATTGGCGACGACGGTCTGCATGGCGTCTCCTTGGAACATTGCGGATTGACGGCTGCGTGCAGCCCGTCAATCCGCAACACTCCGGAAAAAGGGCCTGCCCGAAACGGGCAGGCCCGAACAGCGGGATGGACTTAGTTGCCCTGACCCTGCTGCTGTTGCTGGGGCATCTGACCCTGCGGACCCCAGCCCTGCGGACCGTAGCCCGGACCATAGCCATAGCCAGGACCGTAGCCGTAACCCGGATGGCCGTATCCATGGCCATAACCGCGGCCGTAGCCGTCGCCGTAACCGTGACCATACCCGTGGCCATGGCCGCGACCGCGAGCGGAGAAGTCGAAATCACCCCCGCCCATCATGTCGCTCATCATGTCGCCCATACCGTGGCCGCGGCCATAGCCCGGGCCACCGAAGAAGGGCATGCTGGGGCCATAGCCGTAGCCGGGGCCGTAATGGCCGGGACCGTACCCGTAACCCGGGCCGCCCCACTGGGCGGAGGCCATCATCGGGGCGGCCAGGCCACCCAGGGAAACGGCGAGAACTGCTGCCTTGACGAACTTGTTCATGGTGCTACCTCCTGAAGGAGTCATGCCCTCAATTTGAATGCGCGCACGCGGGGAGGGCTTCCCGAATACGCGCCTTACCGGTCAGGGGAACGGAAAACCGCCCATCCCCCAGGGGAAGGCCGAAAACGGCCCGCCCATTCCCGGATACCCGGGCGAACCCGGATATCCGTATGGATACCCTCCTGGCATCCCGCCAGGGGGGTGGAACGACGGAGAACCCGGCGCCCAGTAAGGACCTTGCGGCCCGTAGCCCCGGTACCCCGGAGCATGCGGCGGCGGGCCCGGCGCCTCCCGCGATTCGGCCCGTCGGGACGGGTCGTAGTCGCGGTCCGGGAAGCGCCCGCGCGGGCGTTCCGGGGCCGAGCGCTGTACCTCCGGCGAACCGGAGGCCCAGGGGTTGTGGCGATCACTCGCCGCCAGGTCGGCGACCGGCAAAAGGAACCCCGCAGCCAGCACGACCCCGAGCATCGGGATCGTGCTGACTCGCGTGCGTTTCGATTGACCGGACTGCCTGCCCTGCATGGCGAACCGCCTCCGTCTGGCTTCCACTACGACGGGCCTGCGTGCCCGTCGATCTGCGATGACTGATCCGCGGATCAGTAGCCGCCACCTTCTTCCATGGCTTCACGACGCTCGCGCATCATCTCCATGCGTTGCTCGCGCTGGCGCTCCATCTCTTCTTCATACGCGGCACGGCCGGCCTCCATCGCCTTCTGGCGTGCCTCGCGCATGGCCTGCATCTCTTCCATGCGTTCCTGGCGCTCGGCATGCTGCGCCTGGATGCGCTCGCGCATCTCTTCCGGCATGTCTTCCGGCAGGTTGTCCGGATCGAATTCCGGCATCTGGCCGTAGCCCGGGCGCTGCTGCATGCCGTAGCCCGGCTGCATCATCCCGGGATGGCCGAAGCCGCCCTGCTGCGGGCCGGGACCGTAGCCCTGGCCGTACCCGGGGCCGTAGCCATACCCGGGGCCGTAACCCTGATGGCCACGACCATAACCCTGCCCGTACCCGTCGCCATGGCCACGGCCATAGCCCTGGCCATGGCCTCGCCCGGACATGCCGAAGCTGAAGTCACCGGAGCCTTCGCGTTGCTGCATCATCCCGCCGCCGGGATGCATGCCCATGCCCTGGCCATAGGGGGCGTGACCGTAGGGACCGGGCACCGGACCCTGCTGGCCCATCGCCGGACCCTGGCCGTAGCCCTGCTGCTCGTCGGCCTGGGCCACACCCAGGGCCAGCACGGATGCCACAGCGGCGCTGGCCAGCGTGGTACCGATCGTTCGGGTGTTGAATCGCTTCTTCATCGGGAACCTCCTTGAGGTCTTGCTTGCGTGATCATTTGAGTCGAATCCCGCGCCGGGCGCGGCCCTTGCCGGGCGTACCCGACTTGCCACCCCCCTTGGGAGTGGTGCCGCTCTCCTTGCGGCCGGTCTTGCTACTGGTCGAGGCGGATTTGGCGGTTCCGCCGGTCTTCTTGTTGGACGCCGGCGCCGTGCGCTTGTTCGCCGCGCCACCACTTGATTTGGGTCCGCTGGCGGCCTGGCCGGACGTGCTCGCACGCCCTTTGCTCTGGCTACCCGCGCCGCCGCTAGTCGTCCTGGCCTGGGACTGCGTCTTGGCCTTTGTCTTTGTCTTCGTCGTGCCACTGGACGCCTTCTTCGCGGTCTTCGTACCCGCGGCACCGCTCCCGGCCGCGCCGGCCGCGCGGCTGGAGCCGCCCTTCGCAGACCGCGATTCCGTGGCGCCGGACGCGGACGTCGCCTTCGCCGACGCCGCGCGGGATGCCCCGCCGGCGCGGGACTTCGCTTTCTTTGGAGGCGCCGCGTCCTCGGCCTTCACATCCGCGTTGTCGGTGGCCGCCGGCGGGGTCGCCGTGCCCCAAGGCTCGGCGGCGGGCTCCGGCTCTTCCGGGCGACCCGCCGGTTGGGGTGCCTGCGCGACCGGCTCCGAATCCGCGGGACCGGCCGATTGGCGGTCCTGCGCCTTGCCCGCAGCCGGGCCGGAGCCCGTGTCCGACGGCCCGCCACTCGCCGGACCGCTACCGAAGCCCGGGGTGGAGCCGCCGCCCGACGGGCCGCCCGGCCCGCCGCCACCGTCGCGACGGCGCTCCAGCAAGGACCGGATCAGGCGCCACAGGGCGAACGCGAGATCGCGCAGGCCCTCGAGGAAGGCCAGGGCCAGGCACTTGAGGTACAGGCCGGCATACTGCACCGCCTGGGTCACCGGCCCGCCCTCGCGCGGGCCGAAGAGGTCGTTGCCCGCGGCGCCGGCGGTCGCGCCCGGAGCCGGGGCCGCCCCGCCGCCATGGCCGTTGCCGTGGCCATTACCGTTCGCGCACACCGCAGCCGCCTCGCCGTTTTCGTCCAGGCTGGTCGGGCAGAAGGCGCGGCGCCCGGAGATGCAGCCCAGCGGGATTACCAGCAGGGTCAGCAGGGTGGCCACCACGGTGCCGAACATCAGCGAGATCGCCATGCCCTGGAAGATCGGATCGAACAGGATCACGCTGGAACCGGCCAGCAGGGCCAGCGCGGTGATAATGATCGGGCGGGTACGCGCCTGACAGGCCAGGATCATCGCGTCGCGCACGTCGTGGCCCTCGTCCACCGCCTGGCGGCCGAAGTCCACCAGCAGTATCGAGTTTCGGACGATGATGCCCGCGAGTGCGATGAAGCCGATCATCGAGGTCGCGGTGAACTCGGCGTTCATCAGCCAGTGGCCGGGGATGATCCCGATCAGGGTCAGCGGGATCGGGGCCATGATGATGCCCGGCAGCACGAAGTTGCCGAACTCCCAGACCACCAGCATGTAGATCAGGATCAGCGCGATCGCGAAGGCGATGCCCATGTCGCGGAAGGTCTCGTAGGTCACCGTCCACTCGCCGGCCCACTCGAACGCGGTGGAATCGTCATTCGGCGGCGGTCCCAGCCAGTGCGGCTGCACCTGGCTGCCATCCGGAAGCCGGTAGTCCTCCAGCTGCTCCTGGACCTCCAGCATCCCGTACACCGGCGCGGCCAGGCGGCCGACCACCTCGCCGGTCACGTACTCCACCGGACGCAGGTTCTTGTGGTAGATCGGCTCGTCCTGCGGGCGCTGGACAAACTCGCCGAGCTCGGCCAGCGGGATGGACCCGCCCTGCCGGGTAAACACGGGCAGCATTTCCAGCTGCCGGATGTCGTTGCGCGTGGCCATCGGCAGGCGCATCTCGATCAGGTGCGGCTCAACCAGCGACTGCGCCTTCACGTCGCCCAGGATCTGTCCGCCGATCGCGGTCTCCAGGGTGCGGTTGATGGTCTCGACGGTCACGCCGCGGCGCAGGGCCTTGTCACGATCCACATCAAAGTGCCAGACGTCGTGCGGCGCCTGCAGGAAGCTGTCCACGTCCGCTACGTGCTCGGCATTGGCGAACATGCCTTCCAGATCACGGGCGACCGCACGGCGGGTTGCCGCGTCGGGGCCGTAGACCTCGGCCACCACCGACTGCAGCACCGGCGGGCCCGGCGGCATCTCGACCACCTGGATACGCGCACCGGCGGCGCGAGCCAGCGGGGTCAGGCGTTCGCGGGCCTCGGTGGCGATCTCGTGCGAGGTGCGGCCGCGGTCGCCCTTGTCCACCAGCTGCACCTGGATATCCCCCTGCCAGGGTTCGTCGCGCAGGTAGTAGTGGCGCACCAGGCCGTTGAAATTGAACGGCGACGCGGTGCCAACATACGACTGCAGGCCCACCACCTCGTCCATCTCGCGCAGCACCTGTGCCATGTCGTGGCTCAGGGTGGCGGTCTCGGTCAGGGCGGTGCCCTCGGGGAAGTTCACCACCACCTGGAACTCGGGCTTGTTGTCCAGCGGCAGCATCTTCACGCGCACATCGGTGGTCATGAACAGGCTGACCATCAGGAAGAAGATCACGATCACGCCGATCAGGAAGGCATAGCCGCGCACGGGGTTATCCGCCAGTCCCGGGATCGCCGTGCGATAGAACCGACCCAGCTTCTCGGCCTGGCGGTGTTCCTTGTCGGTGGCCTTTTCGAGGTAGGCCATGCTGGGGCGCAGGCGCTGGGTCAGCCACGGGGTAAAGACAAAGGCCGCGACCAGCGAGAACAGCATGGCGACCGAACCCAGCACCGGGATCGGCTGCATGTACGGGCCCATCATCCCGGAGACGAAGCCCATCGGCAGCAGCGCCGCGATCACGGTGAAGGTCGCGAGGATGGTCGGATTGCCGACCTCGCGCACCGCATCTACCGAGGTCTCGGTATCGATGCCGCGCTTCATCAGCCAGCGTCGGTAGATGTTCTCCACCACCACGATGGCATCGTCCACCAGGATGCCGATGGAGAAGATCAGCGCGAACAGGCTGACGCGATCGATGGTATAGCCCAGGACCCAGGCGCTGAACACGGTGAACAGGATCACCACCGGAATCACGATCAGCACCACCAGCGCGGCGCGGATCCCGAGGAACAGCCCGACCAGGATGGTCACCGCGAAGGTCGCGATGAACAGCTTGAAGATCAGTTCGTTGACCTTCTCGTTGGCGGTCTTGCCGTAGTCGCGCGAGACCGCGACCTCGACGTTGTCCGGGATCACACTGCCCTTCAGGCGTTCGAGACGTTCGAGGACATTGTTGGCCACGGTCACGCCGTTGCTGCCGGGCTTCTTGGCGATCGCCAGGGTCACCGCCGCCGCGCCCTCCGGCGCCGCGTCCGGATCCACGGCGGCCGGCCCGGAGTAGTGCCGCACGAAGCGGTCCACCTCGCCCGGTCCGTAGGTCACCTCCGCCACGTCACGCAGATACACCGGCTGACCGTCACTGACCGCCACCAGCAGCTGCTCCAGATCCGCCGCCCCGGTAAAGAACCGCCCGGTGTACACCGCGGTGCTCAGGCCATCGCTCTCGATGCGTCCGGCGGCGCCCTCGACGTTCGCGGACTGCACGGCCTGTGCGATCTGGTCCAGACTGACATCGAACCCGGCCAGGCGCTCCGGCTGCACCTCGATGCGCAGGCGCTCCTCGCGCCCGCTGACCACGAAGCTCTGACTGGTATCGGGGACCTCGTTCAGCTGTTGCTGCGCATCCAGCGCGATTTGGCGCAGCAGGGCATCATCCACCTCGTGCGACCAGAAAGTCAGGTTCACCACCGGCACATCATCCGCGCCCTTGGCCTTGACCATCGGCTCGCTCACACCCGGCGGCATCAGGTCACGATTGGCAAACAGCTTGTCGTGCACCTTGACGATCGAGGACTCCATGTCCTCGCCTACATCGAACTGCACGGTCACCATCGCCTCGCCGCGATGCGATACGGAGTAGACGTTGTCGACACCGGAGAGCTCGCTCATCAGCCGCTCCAGAGGCCGTGCCGCCAGGCTCGCCACCTGCTCCGAAGGCACACCCGGGTAGGACACCATGATGTCCACCATCGGCACGGAGATCTGCGGATCCTCCTGGCGCGGCGTCACCATCAAGCCGAGGATGCCGATCGCGATACTGGCCAGCAGCAGCAGCGGCGACAGCGGCGAATGGATAAACGCCGCCGCCATGCGCCCGGCAATGCCGGGGTCGCCGTGCTTCTGCCGGAAACCGGTCTCGGATTGTCTGTCGTCTTCGGCCATCGAGCTTGAACGGTCCTGTTGTCGGTCTGGCGTCCCGGGCACCGCCAGGGGCGGCGCCTTGCCACCGGTGCGCCTGCCAGGGGCGCCTGCCGGTGCTGTGAATCCGGTTTTGGGCCGGAGAGGCGTCCCTACATGCGGCTCCAGGGATCGGCGTCACCCCCGCGGCGCCCGGCGCCCGCATCCGGAGAGCGTCCACCGACCGGCTGGCCGGAACGCACGCCGGCACCCGGCCGCGCGAGGATCTGCATGCCCGGCTCCAGCCCGGAGGTCACCACCACCTGGTCCCCGCGCGAACCCCCAAGACGCACCATGCGCACCCGCACATGGCCCTCGCCGTCCAGCACGGCCACCCGCGGCAAGGCGCCCCCCGGGATCAGGGCGGAACGCGGGATCACCACGCGGTTGCCCGGCGTACCGGCCTGCGGCAGATGCACCGCCGCATGCATGCCCGGCCCGCCGCGCACGCCCTGGGGCAGATCGAACTTGACGGTCACGGTATGGCGCTGGGGATCGGCCAGGGGGAAGATCCGGGCGACCCGGGCCTCCACCTCGTCGCCGGTATCCAGCCGCACCTGCACGTAGTCGTCTTCCTGCAGGCTGCTTACCAGCCGCACCGGCACCTGGGCCTCGATGCGCAGGAACTCGACATGGCCGAAGCTGACGAGCGGCTGCCCGGGCTGCACGGTGTCGCCTTCTTCGACGTGCTTGTGCATCACCAGGCCGTCAAAGGGGGCCTCGGAGCGGGTGTCGCGAATGGCGGCGTCCAGCTCGGCCACGCGGGCCCGGGCCTGTTCCCAGCGCGCCTGGGCCTGATCCACGCCGATGTAGCGGGAGTAGAGATCGGTGCGTCGGTCCAGCGCGGGGTCGCCCATGCCCATGAACTGGCCCATCGGCTGGGTAAACATCTGGTCGAACATCGATGGCACGCCCATGCCGGGCATCTGCCCGATGTTGCGCGACTGCGGCGAAATCATCTCGCGGCCGTACTGCATCTGGGCCTCGCGGATCGCAGCCTCGGCGGTACGCATCTCGGCCTCGGCCGCCTGGCGCTGGGCGCGCAGCCGGTCATCGCTGATCGCTACCAGCACGGTCCCCTGTTCGAAACGGTCGCCCTCGGCACCGGCTACGTCGACCACGCGCCCCGAGGACTGCGCCGTCAGCGTGACCTCGCGGAAGGGAATCACCGTGCCACTGACCGTCTGGGTGGCCGCCTGATCCGGCTCCACCGTGAGGACGGGGCCGGAGGCATGCACCAGCGACAAGCCCCACAGAGGCAGTGCCAGTGCCGCACCCAGCAGGGTCCGGGCCAGAAGGCGTCGGGAGACTCGAGCAATCATGATCGTCCTACCTCGCGCCGAATGCCGCGATGAGAGAGGGGGTGCCGGGCCTGCGCGCCTGCACGCGCCGGGGCCCGGGCAAACGATGGGCCGCAGCCGACCGACTGCCGGGGGAAACGGCAACGAGCCTGGTCCGGCGACCGGTGTCAGCCGGATGACCACCGAAGCGGGTATCCATATCCCAGTATGTAGAAGAACTCATGCCGAACTACAAGCAACGTATATGCCAGTATTGTGACATTCTTATAAATCAATCACTTGATTCTGATTTGCTGATATTCAGGGCACACCTGTTGCAACACCCCCGTTTCGCGCTATAACCGAGACAGGGATTGGCGAAACGGGGGATTCCCGGGTGTTGCAGGAGGCCCCGGGTGTTGCAACACCGTCCCGCTGCCGCCGGCCCCTCCAACAAGAAAAAGGAGGCGGGATGACCACAACCGAACTGGCCGAGATCTGCATCCGACACAGTCGGGATCCACACCTCATCAGCGATACCCGGGGCCGGGTCCTGTTCGCCAACCCGGCCTTTCACCAGACCCTGCAAATCCCCCCGGATACCCCCCTGACCCTGGACCAGCTCGGGTCGCTGAATCTCGAGGCACATCTGAAAGAGGCCGCCGTCGCCGCCGGCGACGACGACGCCGACGCCAACCGCACCCCGCACGCCCTGCACTTCTCGCTGATGGCCGAACTGGAGGACGAGACCCTGCCACTGGAGGTCATCAGCCAGCCCCTGCGCCTGAACGACGACGCCCGCGCGCTGCGCCTGATCACCCTGCAGCCGCAGCGCCGGCGCACCACCTCGGTGGAGACCGTTAGCGAGGATGGTCGGGACGGACTCGATGACAGCCACTTCCATTCCCATGACGCCCATTGCCGCCCCACCCTCCAGTTCGCGCGGCGCGTCGCCGCCAGCGATGTGCGCGTGATGCTGCTGGGCGAATCCGGCACCGGCAAGACCCGCCTGGCGCGTGCGATCCACCAGGCCAGCCGCCGCGCCGAGGCGCCGTTTGTCGAGATCAACTGCGCCGCGATCCCCGAGGAACTGCTGGAATCCGAGCTCTTCGGCCATACCCGGGGCGCCTTCTCTGGCGCGGTCAGTGACCGTGTCGGGCGCTTCGAGTCCGCCGATGGCGGCACGCTGTTTCTCGACGAGATCGGGGAGATGAGCCAGCGGTTGCAGGCCAAGCTGCTGCGCGCGGTGCAGGACGGCGCCTTCGAACGCGTGGGGGAGAACACCACCCGCCAGGTGGATGTGCGCATCCTCGCCGCGTCGAACCAGGATCTGCGCAGCCGAGTGGAGGCCGGCGAATTCCGCACCGACCTTTTCTACCGACTGGCGGTCGCGACGGTGGAGATCCCGCCGCTGCGCGATCGGCCCCGTGATCTCGCGGCCACGCTCCAGGCCTACGAGGTGCATCACGGCATCCGCATCACCCCCCGGCTGAAGGAGAAGCTGCAGGACCACCCCTGGCCGGGCAACTTCCGCGAACTGGAGAATGTCTTCGAGTGCCTGACCCTGCACGCCCGCGATGGCCAGGTGGATGACTTCCCGCTCCCCGAGCCGGTGCGGGTGGAGGCAGACACGAGCGACACGATCCATGCGCCGCGTACCAATGGGTATGCCGAGCCGAATGGTTTTGGCTCCAATGGGGCCCACGACACCCAGGCCAGCGAACATCCCGAGGCGCGGCGCCTGCGCGAGGCGCTGGTGGCCCATGCCGGCAACCGCTCGCAGACCGCCCGCGCCCTCGGCATGGATCGCAGCACCCTGTGGCGCAAGCTGCACCGCTACCAGTTGGTCTGAGCGCCAACCGCACACGGCGCATCCACACAACAAAAGGCCCCGGAGATATACACCTCCGGGGCCTTTTCGATCGCCCGGGCACGGCGGCCCGGGACCGACTAGCGGAACTGACGCAGGTGGCGCGCCCCGTCCCGGTGGTGACGGTCATACACCGGCGCCAGGCGCTCGACCATCACGCGTCGCTCGCTGGCGGGCAGCAAGTCCAGGGCGCTGTCCCAGGCCCGCATGGCCCCGCGGGCATCACCCGCGGCAAACAGGGTGTTGCCCAGCTCGCCATAGAGGTCGGCACGCTGGGCCGCGGTCGCCGGGATGTCCGCCAGCGCGGTCTGCAGGACAGCGGCCGCGGCCTCCGGCCCTTCGCCCCAGTAGGCGGCGCGACCAGCCTCCAGGGCCTCCTGCACCTGGCGCGCGACCTGTTCCTCGCTCACCGGCTCGCCGGCGGCCGTGGTGCGCGGCTGCTCCTGCGGCTCCGGAATGGGCCGGTGCATGCCGGTGTCGTTGTCACGCTCGTAGGCCTCGCCGGTCATCGGATCCATGTCGCCCTCCGACAGACGGCCCTCGCGCGGCGGACTCGCGGGGGTGCGCGCCTCCGCCGCCGGGTCATCCTCCGCCACGGCCACCGCCTCGACGTCTTCGTCCTCCGGCACCACCTCCGCGCTGGGCGCCAGCACATCCCGCGCCGACCAGGCGATCAGCCACAGTACGATCACGATCAGGATCCACCAGCGACTCAGGAAACTTCTCTGCTTTTTATCTGCCTGTTCCATGCCTCACCTTTTCCGGTTATCCCCGTCCGATTCTATCCTGCACGGGTTCAACGTCCAGCGAAACGGGTACCGGGATTTCCTGCCGAACCCCGCGATTCACCCGCGCGCCCAAGCCGGCGGCAATCCCAGCACGTCCTGGTGACCGACCACCAGCTCGACCTCGCCCCGGGCAAGGGCGCGCGCCCGCGATTCGCCCCAGGCCTGCAACGCGGCCGCACGATGCGGCACGATCTCGCAGGCCGCACGCACCCAGCCGTCGATCAGGGCCGCCCCCAGCTTCGCCTGCCCGGCATCCAGGCGCCAGTCGCTCGCGCGCGTTTCCACGCGATACCCGTGCGCCTCGAGCCGGGCCGCGCAGACCGACGCGGCGATCGGGCCCAGCGCCGGCCCCAGGCCCTTGTCCGAACGCTGATGCCGATTCACCGCATCCTCCAGCTCGGCATCCAGGGGCTGCGGATCCGACCAGCGGATCCGCCCGTCATAGCTCAGCGCGAACAGGACCGCCGTCTCCTGGCGGGCACAGCCCTCCAGCAGCCGGGCAAGCCAGGCTTCGGACACCAGATCCAGCAACGCCGCCGCCGTCACCAGCGGCTCGTCCCCCGCGAGCGCCGCCGCCGGGTCTGCCGCCAGATCGGTCACCCGCCGCTCGAGCGCGACCCCGGGGCCCGGGGCCGCCGCGCGCTGCAGCAACCCCTTATCGTGATCCACCAGCCGCCAGTGTTGTGGGGTCGGCAGCCGGGGCGCGAGATAGCGCAGGTTGGAGCCGGTCCCGCTGCCAAGATCGGTGACCCTCAGGGCATCCCCCGTCACCCGGCCGGCCAGCGCCGCGCCCAGCATCGCAACCAGCGCGTCCGAGCGCGCCGCGTGATCCGCGGGTTCGCGCAGGGCGAGCCAGTCGGCGTCGAAGGTCTCGGTCATCGCAGCCAGTCCTCCAGCGTTCGCTCCAGCGCGGCCACCGCACCGTCCCAGTCCGGTCGTTCCGTCATGGCCGCGCGGGCCGCCCGGCCCATCCGTTCGCGCCCCCGCGGGTCGCGCAACAATCCCTCGATGGCCCCCGCCAGCGCCTCGTGATCGCCCGGCGGCACCAGACGCCCGGCCGCCGCGGGGACGGTCCCCGGGATCGCACCGCCCGTGGTCCCGATCACCGGCAGTCCGCGCGCCATGGCCTCGGTGTAGGCCATGCCGAAACCCTCGTAGACACTGGGCAGGACGAACACCGACGCCTGCGCGTACCAGCCCTCCAGCGTCGTATCGTCACACTCGCCGGCCCATTCGATGCGGCCCTGCAGCCCGGCCGCCGCGATCGCCGTCGCCACCCGCCGGGCATACGCCGCATCCCGGTCGCGCGCGCCCACCAGCACTGCCCGCCAGTTCTCGGCCTCAAGCCGGGCCAGGGCCTGCACCAGCTCCAGCTGCCCCTTTCGCGGGACCACTGTCCCCACGCAGAGCAGCAGCGCCGGCGCGCCGGGCGCCGGACCGGTGGCGGGCGGGCGCGCCTCGACGCCGGGCGGGATCGCCTGCAGCCGCTCCCGGGGCATGCCCCAGGCGGCCACCTGCGCGGCGGTAAAGGCGCTGGTCGCGACCACACCCTGCACATGCCCGAGCGCGGCGCGCTCCCGCGCGAGCAGGTCCTCCGACCGCGCCGGCGCCAGGCCGGTCTCCAGCCCCAGCGGGTGATGCAGCAGGTAGATCAGGCGCAAGCGCGCGGCATGTCGGGCCAGCACCTCGGGGAAGGCCCCCGCCGCCAGTCCGTCCAGCAGTACACCCCCGGCATCGGGAATGCCCGCAAGCGCGGCATCCAGTGCCGCCGCGGCCTCGGCATCCGGCCCCGGGAAGCCACCGTCCAGTTCATGGACCGCCACCCGCCAGCCGCGCGCCCGCAGACCCGCGACCATGCGCGCATCGTAGCGATACCCCCCGGTACGCTGGTCCAGCGAACCCGGGACCACGATACCCAGCGCGCGCATTCCGCTCAGGGCGCGGCCTCGTAGCTGGCCCAGGCCACGTGCGACTCGTTCAGCGTCACGCACACCGCATCCAGCTCGCGCGCGGACTCGCCCAGCTCCCCGGCATGGATGGCGCGCGCGACGCGCTGGTGCAGCGCGTGGGCCAGAAACTCGGTGGTCGTGTTCTGGCCGCGAAACTCCTCGCGCTCGTCCAGGTTCTGGTAATTGAGATCCGCCAGAAGGGCCTTCACGACCTCGCTGGCGCGGCCGATATCCACCACCAGTCCGTCCGCGTCCAGCGCCCGGCGGCGGAAGGTGACATCGACCACATAGGTCGCGCCGTGCAGCTTCTGCGCCGGGCCAAAGGTCTCGCCGGCGAAGCTGTGAGCAATCATGAAGTGGTCACGCACGTTCAGGCTGTACATCGGGTGGTTCCCCGTCTGGAAGTAAAGGATCAGTAGCGGATGCGGTGGCAAAGGGTGCGGGCGGCCTCGGACCCCGTGACGCGGGCCATCGCCGCGGGCAGATCGGCGAAGGCATCCTCGCCGGTGATCAGCGCATCGAGTGCCGGATCGGCCAGCAGGGACAATGCAAGCGCCAGGCGGCGGCGGTAATCCCAGCGCGCCGCGCGCTCCGGCGGGATGCGGCCCACCTGTGAACTGCGCAGCGTAAGCCGCCGCGAATGGAACGCCTCGCCCAGCGGTGCCGGCACCGGCTGGTCGCCGTACCAGCTCATCTCCACCACCCGCGCCTCGACCCCGGCCAGGTCCAGGGCCTGCGCCAGCCCGGCCGGGTTGCCGCTGGCATGCACCACCCCGTCCAGCCCCTGCAGCTCCGGGTTCCCCCGCGCCGCCTCCGGCGTACAGAGCGACAATCCCAGCGCCGCCGCCACGGGTTCGCGGGCGGGATTGGGGTCGATCAGCGTGACCTCGGCGCCCGGCATCGCCCGCAGCAACCCGGCCACCAGCAGGCCCACCACGCCGGCGCCGATCACCGCGAGGCGATCCCCCGGACCGGGCTGCAAGTCCCAGACCGCGTTGATGGCCGTCTCCATGTTGGCCGCCAGCACCGCGCGCCCCGAAGGCACGGCATCCGGTATCGGCACCACCGCGGCGGCCGGCACCGTGTAGGCGCTTTGATGCGGATACAGGCAGAACACTCGCTGCCCGTCCAGCCCGTGCGCCGCGTCACCCGCCTCAACGGTGCCGACGCTGATGTAGCCGTACTTCACAGGCCACGGGAATTCGCCGGCCTGGAACGGCGCGCGCATCGCCTGATACTGGCTCTCCGGCACCCGACCGTGGAACACCAGCGACTCGGTCCCGCGGCTGATCGCCGAGAACTGCGTGCGCACCCGCACCGCGTCCGGGCCCGGCTCCGCCAGTGCCTCCGGACGCAACGCGCCCGTGCCCGGGCCGGTGACCCAGAAGGCCTGTTCGGAGCCGGCCGTGCTCACCGGGAGGGTCCCGGAAACGGGGTGCGCTGCCACGTGATCATCCGCGCAGTGTGGGCGAAGGGCGCAGCGACCGGCAACTCCCGGTGCCCCGCATGGTCGCAAGACCAGGGAGTGCCACCCGCGCGCCCCCAGGACGATCGCCAACGGAGCGCTACAATCCCCGCATGGAGTCTTCCCCTGCCAAGCCTTCCCCGTTGCGCCTGCAGGCCGGCCTGCGGGTCTGGGCGACCGACTGGCTGCTCGCGGGCCTGGCCGGCCTCGCCGTAACCGGTGCGCTGGTTTGGCGCGCGCACGCGGGCCTGCCAGCCGTCGCCGGTTTCGTCACGCTCTGGCTGGTGCTGGGTGCCATCCTCGTCAGCCGCACCCCGGCGGCCGGAGTGGCGTCTTCCGGGCGCGGCCCCGGCCCGGCCAACCGGGTCACGCTCCTGCGCGCCGCGCTGACCGCCCCGCTCGGCGGCCTGGTCCTGGCCGCCCCCACCCCGGACGAACCGGTGCTGGCGCTGTGGGTGATCGCCCTCGCGGGCCTGGCACTGGTGCTGGACGGGGTGGACGGGGCCGTCGCGCGCCGCACGGACAGCGCCACCGCGTTCGGCGCCCGCTTCGACATGGAGCTGGACGCCGCCATGATCCTCGCCCTGTCGATCCTCGCCTGGCAGATGACGGCGGTCGGCCCTTGGGTAATCCTGATCGGCCTGATGCGCTACGCCTTCGTGCTGGCCGCCCGCCCCCTGCCCTGGCTGGCCGCGCCGCTGCCGCCCAGCCGGCGCCGCCAGGCCGTCTGCGTGTTGCAGACCGTGGTCCTGCTACTGGTCCTGATCCCCGGCCTGCCCGCACCCGCCGCCATCACCATCGCCCTGGCCGGCCTGCTGGCTCTGGGCCTGTCCTTTGCCGTGGATATCCACTGGCTGTACCGCCACCGACCGGAGGTGTGTCATGACTGACGCCCGCAACAACCGCCGCCCCGCCCGCCTGCGCCGCCTGCTGCTGGGTGGCCTGCTGGCCACGGCCCTCGCGCTGCCCGCACAGGCCCTGGCCGATGCCGACCGCTGGGTCATCGACCCCGACCACTTCGCGGTCGGCTTCCTGGTCGATCATGCCGGCTATGCCAAGGTCTTGGGCATGTTCCTGGAGGCCGAGGGCGAGTTCGTCTTCGACCCCGACACGGGCGAGCTGGGCGACGGCCATTTCGTCATCCAGACCGACAGCGTGTTCACCAACCACGCCGAGCGCGACGACCACCTGCGCAACGAGGACTTCCTGAACGTCGAGGAATACCCGGAGATGCGCTTTACCGCCACGCGCTACGAGCCGACCGGCGAGAACACCGGGCGCCTCAGCGGCGGGCTCGAGCTGCTGGGCGAGACCCGCACCATCCACCTCGACGTGACGATCAACAAGGTTGGGCGCTACCCGTTCCCGCTCGGCGGCCTGTTCGGCCGGCCGTACGTGCTCGGTGCGTCGATGCGCGGCAGCTTCAACCGCTCCGACTTCGGCATGACCTACGGCCTGACCCGCGACATCGTCGGCGACGAAGTCGAACTGATCATCGAGTTCGAGGCCCAGCGCCAGTAACGCCCGGCCGACTGAATGTATTCACCACGAAGCACACGAAGGCACGAAGAAGGGCCAGGGCGGATTGCACCACGGAGGGCACAGAGGACACGGAGAAGCGCTGACCGCAGGGCTGCGCGCTGGAGTCTACGTTGCCGCCGGGCGATCGCGGGGCACGGGGCAACGCTCCCCCGTCATCCCGGCCGCAGCGAAGCGAAGAGCCGGGATCTCCGGACCCTGGCACCCATGTCACGGCGCACCCCGAAGGCGCGGGTCGCGATCGCCCCGAAATAGACAGGACGCGGACGAAGCGAGCGAAACGCCCATTGAAGGTCAAGGGCGCTGTTCACCACGAAGGGCACGAAGATACGAAGGAAGGGCCAGAGCAGATCGAACCTGCCAGGGTATGGAGAAGGGCGGGGAGCCCGGTCGCACGGCGGTGGTGCCGTAGAACAGGAACCTTCTGAAAAAAATCGGGTTCGGGGGCTCAAGTCTGCGGGGATGCAGCCGTCACCGGGGGCAGGCCCGTTCCCCCTATCGAGTGCAACGGGCCTGCACATTCAGAACCGGGAGTACGAGATGGACGCAAGCGCGATTGCCGCGATGGCCACGCAGAACAGCCAGCAGCAGGTGGCCATGCAGAAAGACGTGGCCGTGCAGAAGAAGGCGATGGAGTCGCAGGAGATGGCGGCTCAGTCGATGCTGCAGGCCATGCCCGACATCGGCGAGATGCAGGCCGCCACTCAGAGTCTGCCGGACAACGTCGGCACCAACATCAACACGACCGCCTGAGACGTTACCAACTGTCCGTCCAGAAAGGCCCCGGCGCACTTTTGCCCGGGGCCTTCTCTTTACTGGGCCATCACCCGGCCCGTTCCGGCAACGATCAAACTTCTCCGTGTCCTCCGTGACCTCTGTGGTTACACGCCCTTGCCCTTCCTTCGTATCTTCGTGCCCTTCGTGGTGAACAAAGGCCCTTGCCCTTCAGCCCCCATCCCCGGCATTACGCCCGGACGCATCCGCGGGCGCACGACAGACCCGCGCGGCGAAGCGCCGCATCACGCCCCGCGCCAGACGGTCTTCCGGGTCGATGCAAAAGCCGGCCTGTTCCACCGCGGCCTCGGTATCGCGGTTCGGGTGACAGCCGCCGGTGATACAGGTCCAGGCCGGCTGCACCCGGTCCTGGGCGCGGGCCAGCAGCGGCCGCGTGTGGCGTACATGCTCAAGCATGCGTAGCTCGCCCGCCTCCGCCAGCACCCGGCGCACCTCGCCGAGGGCCCGTGGCGGATCCTGCACGCTGCAGAACACCAGGCCGGAGACCACGGTATCGAAGGCGCCGTCGGCAAATGGCAGGGCCTCGGCCCGCGCCACCACCAGCGGCACGGAAGGCGCCCGCCGCCGGGCCCGGCGCAGGGCCGCCAGGTCCGGGTCGATGCCGATGACCCGTTCCGGATCGGCGTACAGCGGCAGGTCGCGCCCGGTCCCGCAGCCGATCTCCAGTACGCGGCCGTGCGCACCGGCCACCAGACGCCGGCGCCAGCGCCGCAGGCCCAGCAGCTCGGCACCGGCCATCAGGCCGTCGTACAACCAGGGGATCTGTTCCAGACCGCGCATCGAGACTCCCGGGGACAGGAAAATGTGATGCCCAACACATTCTTTCGGCGACTGTCAGGAACCTGTTTCCACAGTCCCTGTCCACTTATACAAGTTGCGGAAATGATCGGCTCGTGGCAACGGCAGCCGGTTTTCCGCCGTTCGGACCAGAACCCTCCATCACACGGGTGTCCGGACGATCTTTGGCCCGACCTTCGCGTCGGGCCATTTTTTTGTGGGGTGACCCCGCCCGGCAGCCCCGGGAACGGTCAGCTGCCCGTGCGACCGATCAGGTTGAGGAACTCGCGCCGGGTCCGGCCGTCCTCGCGGAAGGCGCCCAGCATCACCGAGGTCGCCATCGACGAATGCTGCTTCTCCACCCCGCGCATGGTCATGCACATGTGCTTGGCATCCACCACCACACCGACCCCCTTGGCGTTCGTCACCTGCATCAGGGCCTCGGCGATCTGGCGCGTCAGGCTCTCCTGGATCTGCAGGCGCGCCGCGAACATGTCGACAATCCGGGCGATCTTGGACAAACCGATCACCTTGCCATTCGGCAGGTAGGCCACATGCACCTTGCCGATAATCGGCAGCAGGTGATGCTCGCACAGGGAGTACAGTTCGATATCGCGCAGCAGCACCATCTCGTCGTTGTCCGACGAGAACAGGGCCCCGTTGACGATACTGTCCAGGTCCTGGTGATAGCCACGGGTGAGATACTGCATCGCCTTCGCGGCGCGCATCGGGGTATCCAGCAGGCCCTCGCGCTGCGGGTTCTCGCCCAGGCCGGCGAGGATGTCGCGGTAGCGCTCGGCGAGCTGTTCCGGGGCCGCCAGCGGCTGGCCCGAGGCATTGGTGGCCGTCGGCTCGTCGGCCGTCCGGGCGTCTGCATCCATCATCGAGTCCTTGTGTTCGCTCATTCTTGCGTTTTCCTCTGTCCCGGCTCAGGCCGTCAGCGTGACCGCGAAGCCGGAGGCCAGCGCCAGCATCGCCCCGGCGGTCAGCACCAGGCGCAGGCCCAGGTAGCCCCGTGGCAATGCGCGGCGATACAGGCTCAGCCGATCCACCCACAACACCCCGAGAAACAGCACCGTCAGGGTCATCAGTGCCTCCGGCAGCGGCTGCAGGACCGCCAGCCAGGCCAGGATGGACGGCACCACCGCCCACACCGGGGCCGCGATCGGGCCCACCCGGTGCTGCCGATCCACCAGGAAGATCCCCCAGTGGATCGCCCCCAGGAACGACAGGATCACCGCACCATAGAGCGCCAGGGCCTCCAGCGCGAAAGCCTGCCATTCGGGCTGGGCCATCCATGCGCCCAGCCCGAAGAATGCGAAGGGTAGCAGGCCGCCCACTCCGAGGACCTGCAGGGCCGGCGCTGGCGCGTCCGGGCGCGGCCCGTCACCGCGCGCCTGCAGCGCCCGCTGCCCCAGATACTCGCGCAACTCGGGCAGCCCGCCGATCATGCCCTCGCGCGCGATGAACAGCGGCAGCACGGCCGCGCCGGTGGCCTGCTGCAGCGAGTGGAACTGCTCGCGGTTGTGCGCCGACCCCATGCCCCACTCCAGCCGCTGCCAGCGGCCCGGAGCCGTTGCTTCCAGCAGCGCCTCGGCATCGCGAAAGTCTGACAGGCCGGACGTAATGCCCACGATCTCGTGCGTGGCCAGGGCCTCGCGCACTTCCTGCGGCCATTCGGGGGCACCTGCCTGCGTCTTCTCGTCTGTCGTCACGGTCCATGTCTCCGTTGGTACGCGGGGCCTCGCGAAGCGCCCCCGGCACAGGAAAGCCGGGAACTTTCGCTCGGCCACCATTTACAAAGATTGTACAGCTATTGTATAAGTTGTCCATCACCTTTCAGGCCCGGAGAACCACCACCATGAAACGCTCGCGCATCGCCGTCATCGGTGGAGGCATCGCCGGCCTGTCCGCTGCCTGGATCCTGCAGACCCGTCACCAAGTGCACCTGTTCGAGTCGGAACCGGAACTCGGTGGTCACGCCCACACCGTGGACGTGCCCGACCCGCAGGGTCGCACGCCCATCGACACGGGGTTCGTCGTCTACAACGAACGCAACTACCCGCTGCTGACCCGGCTGTTCACGGACCTGGGCGTTGCCACGCAGGACACCGACATGTCCTTCGGCTACTCGCGCCAGCCCGACGGGGTCGAATATGCCGGCTCCGATCTGAACACCCTGTTCGCCCAGCGCCGCAACCTGGTGCGCCCGAGCTTCCTGCGCATGGCGGGCGACATCCTGCGGTTCAACCGCCTGGGCAAGGGCCTGTTCGAACGTCACGAGAGCCCGGAAGGCACGCTCGGAGCCTTCCTCGACCGACATCGCCTGGGCCGCGGTTTCACCGAGGACTACCTGCTGCCGATGGCCGCCGCGATCTGGTCCTGCCCGCCGGAGGAGATCCGCGAGTTCCCGGCCGCCAGCTTCCTGCAGTTCTTCCACAATCACGGCCTGCTGGACCTGCGCGACCGCCCGCAATGGCGCACCGTGGTCGGCGGCAGCCGCGAGTACGTACAGCGCCTGGCGCAACGCCTGGAACCCGGTTGCATCGTCCACCAGCCGGTGCGCGCGGTGATGCCGGAGTCCGGTCAGTGGCGCGTCCTGACCGATGCCCAGGGCATCGGGTTCGACGCGGTGGTGTTCGCCTGCCACGCCGACACCGCGCGCTGGCTGCTGAACGGCGCTGTCCCCGCGCGCGACCGGCTCCTTTCCGCCTGCAGCTTCCAAGCCAACCACGCCATCCTGCATACGGACCCGGCCCTGATGCCCCGCTCGCGCCGGGTCTGGTCCTCCTGGAACTACCTGTCCGGGCGGACTACACAGGCCCGCGACCGCGTCTCGGTGTCCTACTGGATGAACCGTCTGCATCGCCTGGAACGCCGCCAGGACTACATCATCAGCCTGAACCCCTGGCGAGACCCGCACCCCAGCCTGGTCCTCGGCGAGCAGCACTGGGAACACCCGGTCATGGATACAGCGGCGGAGGCGGCCCGCCAGCGCCTGGCGGCGACCCAGGGCGAGGACGGCCTGTATTTCGCCGGGGCCTGGATGGGCTACGGCTTCCACGAAGACGGCCTGCGCTCGGCCGTCCGTGTCGGTCAGGCCATGGGTATCGAACCGCCCTGGTCGCAACCGGCGCAGGCACCCGATGCACCCGTCCATCCCGGTCATGTCCCGGAGGCCACCGTTCACGGCGGCGGCCCGGCCCGGCTCGGGGCGCCGGCGGCGCAATCGCGGAACACCTGAATGGACGCCGCCCTCGTACACGGCACGGTGATGCATCAGCGGTTCTTCCCGCAGCAGTACCGCTTTCGCTACCCGGTCATCAGTGCGCTGTTCGACATCGACCGCCTGGCCGAAACCGCCCGGCGCTGCCGCCTGTTCTCGCTGGACGGATTCAACCTGTTCAGCCTGCGCACCCGCGACCACGGGCCGCGCGACGGCCGCCCCTGGCGGCCCTGGATCGAGGCGCACCTGGCCGATTACGGCATCGACCTGGCCGGCGGTCCGATCTATCTGCTGGCCATGCCGCGCGTCCTCGGGCATGCCTTCAATCCGCTGAGCATCTGGTACGCCTGGCACGCCGACGGCGAACTGCGCGCAATCCTGCTGGAGGTGCGCAACACCTTTGGCGAGCACCACCACTACCTGCTGCACGAGCACGGCGCGCCCATGGCCTGCCCCGTGCGCCAGGATAAGCAGAAGGCCTTTCACGTATCGCCCTTCATCGACATGCACGCGCGCTACGCCTTCACCCTGACACCGCCGCGTGCGCAGGCCGGGGCATCGCTGCGGATCGCGATCAACGAATACCAGGATCAGGACCTGATGCTGACGGCCACACAGCACGGCCGCCTGCGCCCGTTCAGCGACCGCAGCCTGCTGGGCGCCTTCCTGAAACAACCCTGGATGACCCTCAAGGTCCTGCCGCTGATCCACTGGCAGGCGCTGAAGATCTGGTGGCGTGGCGGGCGCTACCACCCACGGCCGGCACCCCCCGCACAGGAGATCGACTAATGGCCCTCAACCACCTCGACACCCCGCAGGACGAAACCACCCGGCCGGACTGGGCCCTGCGCCTGATCTCGCGCGCACTGAAGGACATCGACACCGGGCAGATCACCCTGATCGGCCCGTCGGGCGACCGCATCACCCTGCGCGGGCGCAAGGCCGGAGCCGAAGCCGTCTGGCACTTCCGCCGACCGTGGCGCGCGATCCTGCGCCTGCTGCGCCACGGCGACATCGGCTTTGCCGAGGGCTTCATCAGCGGCGACTGGATCACCCCGGACCTGCCAAGCCTGCTGCGCTTCGCCACCGACAACGAGCCCGCCCTCGCGGCCCTGGCGGATCGTCCGGCCTGGCAGCGCGGCCTCGACCGCCTGCGTCACTGGCGGCACCGCAACAGCCGGCGCGGCAGCCGCGCCAACATCCGCTTCCACTACGATCTCGGCAACGACTTCTACGACCTGTGGCTGGACCGCACGATGAGCTACTCGTCGGCCCTGTTCACCCGCGGCGACGAGGCCCTGGAACAGGCCCAGACGCAGAAGTACGCCCGCCTGCTGGATCAACTGGACGCCGAACCGGGCGCGCATATCCTGGAGATCGGCTGCGGCTGGGGTGGCTTCGCCGAGATGGCGGCCCGGCGCGGTTATCGCGTGACCGGCGTCACCCTGTCGCAGGAGCAGCTCGACTACGCCCGCGAGCGGATCGAACGCGCCGGCCTGAGCGATCGCGTGGAACTGCGCCTGCAGGACTACCGCGACCTCGACGGGACCTTCGACCACGTGGTCTCCATCGAGATGTTCGAGGCGGTGGGCGAGCAGTGGTGGGCGACCTACTTCGACAAGGTGCGCGCCTGCCTGCGCCCCGGCGGCCGCGCGGCCCTGCAGGTGATCACCATTGCCGAGCACGCCTTCGAGTACTACCGCCGCAATGCCGACTTCATCCAGCTCTACATCTTCCCCGGCGGCATGCTGCCCTCGGTCCCGCGCTTCAACGCGGAGGCCGAACGGGCCGGGCTCGCGGTAACGGACCAGGCCTTCTTCGGCGCGGACTACGCGCGCACCCTGCGCCACTGGCACCAGGAGGTGCGCCAGGCGGAGCCGGTGATCGAGGCGCTCGGCTATTCACAATCCTTCCTGCGCATGTGGCGCTACTACCTGGCGTACTGCGAGGTCGGCTTCGACACCGCCCGCGTGAACCTGATTCAGGCCGTCCTGCAAAACCCCGCCGATGCCACCGCTTCGGGCAGCAATGCCCCCGCGACTCGATGAAGTGAACACCCTGCGCTGGCCGCGGTTGTTCGCCTACGGCGGTCTGGGCATGCCCCTTGCCGTCCTCGGCCTGCCGCTGTACGTCTTCCTCCCCGCGCATTACGCCGAGCACACCGGTCTGGGCGTCACCCTGGTCGGTCTTCTCCTGCTGCTGGCCCGGCTGCTGGATGTGGTGACCGACCCGCTGGTCGGCCATCTGTCCGATCGCATCCCCGGGGCCTGGCGCCGGCGCGCGGTGATGCTGGCCGGCGTGCCGCTGCTGTTGCTCGCCGCGCCGTTCCTGTTCCGCCCGCCGGCCGAGGCCGGCGCGGGATACCTGCTGCTGTTCAGCACTCTGGTCTATCTGGGCTGGACGCTGGTCGCCCTGCCCTATGCGGCCTGGGGTGCAGAGCTCTCCGGCGACTACCACGAGCGCTCGCGCATCACCGCCGCGCGCGAGGGCTTCGTCGTACTGGGAACGGTCACGGCCGCCGCACTGCCGGCGGTCCTCGGCCTGCAGGACGATGCCGGGGCCGCGCTCGCAGCCCTCGCGGTGCTGCTGTGGGTACTGATGCCGCTCGCCTTCCTGATCCTGCTGTGGCGCGTGCCGGAACGCCCCGGAAGGCTCGCGCCCGTGCCGTGGCGCGCTGGCTGGGGCCTGCTGCTGGGTAACCGCCCCTTCCGCCGACTGATCCTGGCGTGGATCCTGAACGGCACCGCCAACGCGATCCCCGCCACGCTCTTCCTGCTGTTCATCACCCACGTGCTGGAGGCGCCAGGCCATGCCGGGCCGCTGCTGCTGGTCTATTTCGCGACCGGCATCCTCGCCCTGCCACTGTGGCTGCGCCTGGCGCGGCGCCTGCCCAAACACCGGGTCTGGACACTCTCGATGCTGCTGGCCTCCAGCTTCTTCATCTGGGTGCCGTTCCTCGGCACCGGTGACGTGCTGGCGTTCTACGCCATCACCGTGCTGACCGGGCTCAGCCTCGGGGTCGACCTCGCCCTTCCGGCCGCGATGCAGGCCGATGTGATCGACCAGGACACCGCCGATGGCGGCGGCGAACGCGCCGGGCTGTTCTTCGGCCTGTGGGGCATGGCGACCAAGCTGGCCCTCGCGCTGGCCGTCGGCCTCAGCTTCCCGCTACTGGGCGCAGCCGGGTTCTCGGCCGGTGGCGACAACAGCCCCACCGCCCTGCTCGTCCTGGCCCTGGCCTACGCCGGCCTGCCGGTCCTGTTCAAGCTCGCGGCAATGGCCCTGATCTGGCGCTTCCCCATCGACGCCGACACCCAGCACACCCTGCGCGAACGCATCCACGCGCGCGAACAAGCCACCATCCCCGCCCAGCCCGGAGGCACCCACCCATGATCCACCGTATCCGACCCGCCCGTTTCGTGGCCTCGCTTCTGGCCAGCCTGTTGCTGACCCTATCGCTCGCCGCCCCGGCCGCGGCCGCCACCGAGATCGACGGCGTGCGCTTCGCCGAATCGGTCACCATCGACAACACCACAGTGCCCCTGCGTGCGGGCCGGCTCTATCGCTACACGGTGTTCCGCGTCTACGTCGGCGCGCTCTATGTACCCGAAGAAGTCGCTCCGGAGGATGTACTGACGGCCGACGTGCCCAAGCGCCTGGAGCTGGAGTATCTCCGTGCGATCAGCGCCGACGACTTCCGCCGCAGTGGTAACCGCCTGCTCGAGGACCAGCAGGACGCCGAGACGCTGGCGGCCCTGGCCGACCGGCTCGACACCTTCAACGCCGCCTACCGCGACATGGAGGCCGGCGAACGCTACGCACTGGAATACCGCCCGGGCCACGGCACCCGCCTGCTGCAAAACGGTACCCCGCTGGTCGAGGTCCCCGGCCGCGACTTCGCCGAGGCCTATTTCGGCATCTGGCTGCACCCGGAAGAACCCCTGTCGCGCCGCTTCCGCGACACCCTGATCGGCGCACGCTGATCGCCGAACAGCAACGACCAGTCATTGCGAGGCGCGAAGCGCCGCGGCAATCGCCCAGCCTCTGGCACCGCGCCCATGCCGTGCCCGTCAACGCGAGGCACCATGCGCCGTGGCGATCGCCTCGCGGTGCCTCACGACAAAATACCGGTCACCACGCAGGGCCCGCAGTACCCCGCCCTCCTGCCGGCCAAGCCCGGCATCGAACACCCACCGTTCCGAGAAACCCTTCACAGGAAGATTCCCCCAACCTGAACTAGACTCTTCCGTCCGGGGCCAGGGTCAGGACGGCCGGGGAGCCAGCCACGCAATCGGATTGCTCGCACACGCGGGCGCGGCTCTCCTTTACGGCATGCCGGAGGAGGATACCCATGCAACATCGCATCACCTTGCGGGAGGCCACCTGGCCTGCCGACGCCGACGCACTGTCCCTGATCCGCCGCGAGGTCTTCGTCGAGGAGCAGGGCGTACCCGAGGCCCTGGAATTCGATGGCCTGGACCCCGCCGCCCTGCACTGGCTGGCCATCGGGGCGAACAACGAACCGGTCGGCACCCTGCGCCTGCTGCCCTCCGGCCAGATCGGCCGCATGGCCGTGCGCGAACCCTGGCGCGGGCACGGCATCGGCTCGCGCCTGCTGGACTGCGCCATCCAGGCCGCCGCCCGCCACGGCTGGCGCGAGGTCTGGCTGAACGCCCAGAACAGCCGTATCGGCTTCTACGCCCGCCACGACTTCTTCGTCATCAGCGACACCTTCGAGGACGCCGGCATCCCCCACCGCCGCATGCTCCACCGCATCCACACCCCGATCCCGCGCCCGGCGGCACCCTATTCCCATGCCACCCACACCCACGCGACCCAGTCAGTGTAGCCCCGCTCGCGCCCCGTAGGAGATTCTATGTCTCTCCACAAGGGGTCTTAGGTTGGTAATCGGTCTGATTGTTCATCAGGGCGAAGGCGAGGCGCGCCAGCTTGCGAGCCAAGGCATTCAGCGCCTGGGTCGTCGCCAGGCCACGGTCCAGGCAGCGCTGGTAGTAGTCGCTCCAGGCGGGTTTGGACTTGGCCTGCATCGCGGCCAGATAGAGCAGCCGTCGCAACTCTGGATCGCCCTGTTTGGTGAGTTTGCGCTGCCCCCGTTTTGTGCCGGAGTCGCGGATGCGGACATCCAGCCCCAGGAAGGCGACGAACGCATCACTGTTGCGGAAGGCCCCCCGCTGGAACGCCATGGTCAGGCCTGCCGCGGTGAGCGGACCGACGCCCTCGATCTGCTGGCAGCGCCGGGCGTGATCCGACCAGCCGGCGCGACCGACCGTCTCGCGCAGCACACGCTGGAGCACGGCATCCAGCCGGCCGATCTCCCGGAGCAGATCCTTCAGGTTGGACTGCAGTTCGGGTACACCTCGCAGACTCTGTTCCAGCATGACCCGTGCCCGTACCAGCGTGGCACGCCGGCGCAGCAGCTTCTGCAGGGTCCGGTAGCCCTCGGGCGGCGGTGTCCAGGGGCGCAGTTCGTCCTGCTCGCGTTGCAGATAACGCACCAGCAGCCGGGCATCCCCGGCATCGGTCTTGGCCCGGCCACCGATGCTCTCGCGGTAGCGATTGAGGCGATAGCCATTGACCAGATACACCCGGTGGCCCTGATGATGAGCCTCCAGCGCCAGGGCCAGGTGATAGTCGTTGGTGGCTTCCAGGGCGAAGTCGGCCGGACCCTCCAGGCTACGGACCCAGCGACGGATCGCCGGGAGCTCGTTGGGACACGGCTGTGCGGTTTCACCGTCAATACTGATCCACAACTCGGCCTTGCCGACATCGACCCCGATCCGATGCGTTGCCATCATCACACCTCCCGAGCTAGCTTGGAGTGGTCTGTCGGGGCCTCACCGAACGCTGGCTTGCCATCTATCGTCGGCCCCGAGCCGATCGATTCCTTATCGGCGTTTAAGGTGAGGGGTGGGACGAACTCTCCTACCGTCTGTGCCACAGGCCAGATGCCAGCTTCGTCCCTCCACCCCGACAGACCCTTTCTAGGCCTGCCACGGGTAAACATACAAGGCCAGCCCTCTGGCCGATGGGGCGTAGCCAATGCCGCAATCGCCGAGAGGGCTCGGCTCCTACAAGGCTTGGCATACCACCGGGGCCCGGGTCGCCCCGCAGAGACGATCTTCGTGGGAGCGGGCTCGCCCGCGAAGCCCCTGCCCGCGCGGGGCGCCGCCACAGGCCCTTCGCCTGCAAGCAGGCTCCTACAAAACCCGGGCCTCCAATCTCGGGGCATGCACGGAAGCGCCCCATGAACTCCAGCCCGCAGATCACCCTGCCCTGGCTGGACCCGGAGCACCCGGAGGCCCCGTTCCCGGACCCGGCGCATGCCCTGGCCGAGCCGAACGGCCTGCTCGCGGCCGGGGGCGATCTGTCCGTGCCACGTCTGCTGAATGCCTACCGATCCGGGATCTTCCCCTGGTTCGAGGCCGGGCAGCCGATCCTGTGGTGGAGCCCGGACCCGCGCGCGGTGCTGGAGCCGGGTCACTTCCGCCTGCACCGCAGCCTGAAGAAGGCGATCCGCAACCGTGGCTACACGGTCAGCTTCGATCGCGCCTTCGAGGCCGTGATCGAGGCCTGCGCCGCGCCGCGCGACTACGCCGACGGAACCTGGATCACCGCCAGCATGCAGCAGGCCTACATCGCCCTGCACCGCACGGGGCACGCACACTCGGTGGAGGTCTGGGACGGTCCGCGCCTGATCGGCGGGCTCTATGGCGTGGCCGTGGGGCGGCTGTTCTGCGGCGAGTCCATGTTCTCGCGCGAGCGCGACGCCTCCAAGATCGCGCTCGCCTGGCTCAGCCGCCACCTAGTCGCCTGGGGCTGGCCGCTGGTGGATGTGCAGATGGAGACCGCCCATCTTCTCAACCTGGGGGCCGTGACCCTGCCCCGCCGCGAGTTCATCGCCCGCATCCGTGACATCGCGAACGAACCCGTCGAACCCGGCCCGTGGCGCACCGACCCGACCCTGAGCCCCCTGGATATCGGCTGGAACACCACCGCATAACAGCAGCGTCGCCCATGCTCTGTGTGGGAGCGGGCTTGCCCGCGAATGGCTTTTACCAAGTTCCGACGGGGGCAGGGGCTTCGCGGGCAAGCCCGCTCCCACACGCCACTGCCACACCCCCCCGCTCCCTCCACAGAGCTCCCTCCCCGCTCGCCCCCGCCCCCGTCACTGCGAGGAGGCGCAGCCGACGTGGCAGTCTGCTGGGGGTATTCCGGCGCCGGGGGCTGCATTGGGAGATTGCTTCGCGGCGCTCGCAATGACGGGATGGTGGAGCAACCGGGAACCCGTATGCCCGACACTGCGAGGCGCCCGCAGGGGCCGGGGCAGCCTCCGAAACCGGGCACGTCAGCCGGCGCACCCTTGGGCCCCGTTGCGGGTGCTTTATACTCCCGGCCACTGGGGAACCGAGCGGGAGATTCGGGTGGGCAAGGCAGATCAGGGGGAATGGCGGGCCATGGCGCTCAACGGGCTGCGCGCGGGCCTGCTGCTGGCGCTGGCCGTGATCACGGCGGGCTGTGCGACGCTGGCGCCATCGCCACCCCAGGACCAGAGCAATATCTGCGAGATCTTCCGCGAGCAGCCACGCTGGTACGACTACGCGCGTGATTCCGAACGCGAATGGGGCACGCCGATCGCCACGCAGATGTCGTTCATCCAGCAGGAGTCCTCGTTCCGCAGCCACGTCCGTCCGGACCGCGAGCGGCTGCTGGTCTTCATCCCGTGGAGCCGCCCGTCCTCCGCGCGGGGCTACGCGCAGGCGCAGGATCCGGTCTGGGGCGAATACCGCGAGGATGCCGGCAGCCGCTTCGCGCGGCGCACGCACATGAAACACGCCACCGACTTCATCGGCTGGTACAACGACCGCACCCGGCGCATGACCGGCGTACCGCTGTACAACGCGGAGCACCTCTACCTTGCCTACCACGAGGGCCAGGGCGGCTACAGCCGCGGCAGTTATCAGAACAAGCCGCAGGTGCGGGCCGCGGCGCGCCAGGTTGCCCAGCGGGCCGACCGCTACGAGTCCCAGCTGGCGAGCTGCGAATCCGAGTTCCGCTGCCGCCGCTTCTACCAAGTCTGGCCCTTCTGCCGACAGTAGGCGAAACCGATCCGGAGCCTCCCAACAGATCGTCATCGCGCGCACCGCGAAGCGATCTCCCGGGGACTTCCATCGTCGAGGCAACCCCGACCGACTGCCACGTCGGCTGCGCCTCCTCGCAGTGACGGGCATTTGGTTCCCCGGCCAATTCACCATCCCGTCATTGCGAGCACCGCGAAGCAATCTCCCAATGCAGCCCCCGGCGTCGGGATAGCCCCAGCAGACTGCCACGTCGGCTTTGCCTCCTCGCAGTGACCGAGAGGGGTATGCCCGAGCGCTCCAACACCCGGTCATTGCGAGCGCCGCGAAGCAATCGCCCGACGCAGCCCCCGGCGTCGGGATAGCCCCGACAGACTGCCGCGTCGGCGGCGCCTCCTCGCAGTGACGGGGGAGTCGCGTTCCCGACCGCTCGATCTCAACACGTGACGGCGGCACTTGAGGGAACCCGCACCGCCGTGTTCCAGTCTCCGGAGTACCCTCTTACGGACTACAAGGACGCACCATGAGCGACAATCCCACGGCCGGCTTTCGCTTCAACCACACCATGCTGCGCGTGAAGGATCCGCAGAAGGCGCTGGACTTCTACCAGCGCGTGTTCGGCATGCAGCTGGTGAAGACGCTGGATTTCCCGGAGTTCGAGTTCACGCTCTACTTCCTGGCGCAGATCGGCGAGGACGAACCGCAGCCGCCCAAGGACGCCGGCGAGGCAACCCGCTGGATGTTCAGCCAGCGCGGCATCCTGGAGCTGACCTACAACTACGGCACCGAGAAGGACGCCGGCTTCCACTACCACGACGGCAACGAAGAGCCGCAGGGCTTCGGCCACATCTGCTTTTCGGTCCCGGATCTGGACGCGGCCGTGCGCTGGTTCGACCAGAACAATGTTGAATTCGTGAAGCGCCCGGACGAGGGCGGCCTGAAGGACATCGCCTTCGTGAAGGACCTCGACGGCTACTGGATCGAGATCCTCGAACCCAGCCGTCTGACGGGGCTGGGGCGGTAGGCCCCACCGCCAACCGAGCGGGTGGCGCCGCCAGGTGTTGCCCGCCACCGGCGCTGGCGGGGGCTTCGCGCGCGAGCGCGCTCCTGCAGGGTTGGGGCTAGCCCCGGCTCACCGGAAAAGGCCAGCGATTCACCTCAGCGGGCGCTGTACCCGAACATAAAAAGGGCCCCTTTGCGGGGCCCTCCACTCTCCAGAGCGTTCCGGCGTTAGCGGCCGGTGCGATCGTCGCCCGATCGCTTAGACCTGGGTGTAGCGCAGGTAGGAGCGGATCTCCTCGAAGCCCTGCGGGAACTTCTTCTGCGCGTCCTCGTTGCTGACCGTCGGCGGGATGATCACCCGGGCACCCGGGGTCCAGTCGGCCGGGGTAGCGATGCCGTGCTTGTCACCGGTCTGCAGCGCATCGATCACGCGCAGGATCTCGTCGAAGTTGCGGCCCACCGACATCGGGTAGGTCATCATCAGACGGATCTTCTTGTTCGGGTCGATGATGTAGACCGAACGCACGGCGGCGGTCTCGCTCTCGCCCGGGTGGATCATCTCGTAGAGCTCCGAGATCTTCTTGTCGGCATCCGCGACGATCGGGAACTCCAGCGTGGTGTCCTGGGTGTCGTTGACGTCTTCAATCCACTTGTTGTGCTCCTCGACGGTATCCGTCGACAGACCCAGCGGCTTGGTGTTGCGGTCCGCGAACTGCTTGGCCAGTTGCGCGGTGCGGCCCATCTCGGTGGTGCACACCGGGGTGAAGTCGGCCGGGTGGCTGAAGAAGAAGCACCAGGAGTCGCCGATCCATTCGTGGAAATCGATCTTGCCCTTGGTGGTATCAATCTGGAAATTCGGTGCGGTATCGCCCAAACGCAGTGCCATGATGTACTCCTTGCTTTGAAAGTTTGATCGGGTCGTTCATGGGGTCGTGCCTCCATGTACGTCTTACTTTATCTGTCGACCCGAATATAGTGAATTACTTATTTCTTAACGCAACGATAGTTTTTCACTAAAGCGGGCCAGGCAAGACGGCCCCTGCCCCAGCCCGCTGACCACGGGCCTACATGCGACGGAACAAGTCCACCAGGTCTTCACGCATGTCCTGGCGACCCATCTCCTCGGTCGTGAAGCGCTCGCCGTCGAAGTTCACACCCAGCATCACCGCCTGCCCCGCATCCAGGTCGGGCTGGAGCGCCACCATGTTGATCCCCTGAATATAGTCGGCCACGGCCGTGTCTGCCTCCGCGACGGCCTGGACCTGCTTCTGCATCCAGGAGGAGATATGCAGCACCAGCGTGCCGTCCCATTCGGAGGCCGCGAGTTCCTGCAGATAGGCGTGGGCCAGGGCCACGTTTTCGTCACGCGCGAGATTTCCCCCGAGTGCGAGATAGGCCACGTCCTTGTCCGCGGTCACGCGCACCGCGGCCGCGGCGTCGTCAGCGGAGCGCAGGGTGGCGATGCGGAAGCCGGCCTGCGGATCGGCCGACAGCATCGACGCACCCAGCCCACCGGCCAGGGCGCCGCAGACCGCGGACGGGTTGTTGATCACGGCCATCGAACCGGCCCCCATCTCGTTCACGATGGCCTGGCCGATGCCGGCACTGGCCATCGAGCGGATGGTCTGGTGCTCGCCGAACGACAGCGGCTCGGCCGAGGCCAGCATCGGACTGGCCAGCAGCGCGGCGGACAGGGAGAGGGTCATTGCGGTCTTTTTCATCTGAGACTCCAGTCTTTCGGGTGTATCGGTTTATCGCTATTTACTGATTCGTCTGGCGGTATGCATGCAGCCCCATCCTTGGTGACGGGCCCGTGCCGGGCGTCCGACCGCTGCGGCGGACGCCGCTTCAAGCCGGGCGGGGCGCGTTACCAGGCCCGCCCGGACGGGCGATTTCAGTCCCGCTCGTTGGCGTCGTCCTCGAGCTGGCTCAGGCGCCGGTACAAGCTGCGCTCGCTGATCCCCAGGGTCTTCGCCAGCGCCCGGCGGTCCCCGGGGTACACCGCGGCCGCGTGCCGCAGGTATTCGCGCTCGATCTCGTCCAGCGGGCGCAGTGACTGCGGATGCAGCAACCCGTCCAGTCCGCCGGTCTCCGCCCCGCTCGGGGACTGCCCTCCTTCCCGCACGCGATCCGGAAGATGTTCCGGCCGGATCGCCTCGCCGTCCGCCAGCAATGCCGCACGCTCGAGGATGTTGCGCAGCTCGCGCACGTTGCCGGGGAAGGAATACTGCTTGAGGATTCTCAGGGCCTCCTCTTCGAGGCGCGGCGGCACGGGCAGATCCAGGCGCTCGCCGAGCGCTTCTACCAGCAACGGGAGATCCTCGGCCCGCGCGCGCAGCGGGGGCACCTCGATCGGGAAGGTGTTGATACGGTAGTAGAGGTCCTCGCGAAACTCGCCGGCCCGGACCATGGATTCGAGATCGCGGTGGGTCGCGCAGACCAGGCGAAAATCCGCCCGCCGCGACTCGACACCCCCGACCCGGCGATAGGCGTGGGTCTCCAGCAGCCGCAGCAGCTTGACCTGCTGGCTTAGCGGTATATCCCCCACCTCGTCGAGAAACAGGGTGCCGCCGGCCGCCGCCTCCACCAGCCCGGCCTTGGCCGAGGTCGCCCCGGTAAACGCCCCCCGTTCATGGCCGAAAAGCTCGCTTTCGAACAGGGTTTCGGTGAGGCCGGAGCATTCCACGGGCACGAACGGCAATTTCTGCCGCGGGCTCGCTTCGTGAATGGCGCGTGCAATCAGTTCCTTGCCCGTGCCGGACTCGCCGAGCAGAAGGGCCGAGGCATTGCTCGGCGCCACCCGGCTGATCATCCCCAGCATGGCATTGAAGGCCTTCGAGCGACCGACCAGCCCGCCACTGCCCGCCTGCGGTGCCGATACCGGCAGGTGGTGCAGCCGTTCGATCAGGTAGCGGATCTCCCCGCCCTCGCCCCGGATCGGCAGCAACTCGACGTCCACGTGCTCGCGCCCGGCCTCGGTGTGATGCACGTGCAGCACGCGCTCCCTGTGACCACTGCCCAGGGCCGCCCGCAGGGGACAGGACTCCCCCGCCTCGTCACAGGGGCGCCGGAACCCGTGCGAGGCCTCGAAGCAGGTGCGGCCGGAGCCATCGCGGTCGGTCCCGTAGATGCGCTGGTAGGCGCCATTGGCCGCCAGGATGCGGTAGTCCGGGGACAGCAGGATGGCCGGTTCACGGAATACATCCAGCACCTGACGCAGGGTCCCGGCATCGGGATCCAGGGAGGCCGTTTCCTTCTCCGGGATGCTCGTCGTTTCCTTCTTCGGGATGCTCGTCACGTCGCCTCGCACAAAGGGGTCCTGGAAGGCGTATCCGACACCGGAACCGACGCCGTCACGCTGCCCGATAGACACGTTCAGACGAGCGATGTTCAACGGCATGCCATCACCCCCGTATGCAGCTCGTGAGAGGAAGGTCCGCCATTCGGGTCGTGCCACGGCGCCGACTTCCTGCAGACGCGTGGCTCGATGCCCTGAATGGCGGACTCGGACATTCCGGAAAGGCCCTGTGACAACCGATGGGCGATCCCGCCTAGTGATAGCCGGTCTCCGGGGTCACCTTCCCGCGGAAGACCCAGTAGGTCCACGCGGTGTAACCCAGGATGATCGGGATCACGAACAGCGCCCCCACCAGGATGAACAGCTGCGCATCCGGCGAGGAGGCCGCATCCCAGAAGGTGTAGTCCGGCGGCACCACGTACGGCCACTTGCTCACCAGCAACCCGAGATAGGTGGTGATGAACAGGGCAATCGTGGCGACGAACGGGATCCCCTCGTCACGGCGGCGCACCGCACGAATCAGCACCCAGGCGGAGAACAGCGCCAGCGCCGGGAGCACCCAGAGGTACTGCCAGGTCCCCATCCAGCGTTCCATGACCTTCGGATCGATAAACGGCGTGATGAGACTCACCGCGCCGAACACCAGCAGCACGACCGCCAGCATCCACGGCGCCACCCGATAGGCAAAGGCCTGAGTATCACCCTCGGTCTTGACGATCAGCCAGGTGGCGCCCAGCAGGGCATAGCCCGCCAGCAGTCCGATCCCGGTGAGCACGGTGAACGGCGTCAGCCAGTCCAGCGGTCCGCCGGCGAAACTGAACCCGTCCATCTCGAAGCCCTGGATGTAGGCACCCACGACCGCGCCCTGGGCGAAGGCCGCCACCGCCGAGCCGATCGCGAACGCCGCATTCCACAGCCCCTTGGAGCGATGCGCCTTGAAGCGGAACTCGAACGCGACACCGCGGAAAATCAGTCCGGCCAGCATCAGGAATACCCCGATATAAAGCGCCGGCAGGAACACCGAGTAGACCAGCGGGAAGGCGGCCAGCAGCCCGGCCCCGCCGAGGATCAGCCAGGTCTCGTTGCCGTCCCAAACCGGGGCGACCGAGTTCATCATCACGTCGCGCGAGGTCTCCCCCGGGGCAAAGGGGAAGAGGATCCCCACCCCGAGGTCGAACCCGTCCATCAGCACGTAGGCGATCACGCCCACGGCGATGATGACGACCCAGATCAGTGTGATATCAAGTGTGGTTTCCATGACTTAGCTCCTTTCACCGCTGACCGCGGCGTCATCGATCCAGGTATCGGCGGCCGACAGCGGGCGCTTGGCGTGCGCCGGCGCATGCGTGGCATCGGCCTGTTCCGGGCCCTGGCGCACGATGCGCACCAGGTAGTAGACGCCCCCGGTGAACACCGCGGCGTAGACCGCCACATAGCCGATCAGGGTGAACAGGGCCATGCCACCGGTCAGGGCCGGGGTAATGCCCTCGGCATGATTCATCACGCCGTAGACCAGCCAGGGCGCGCGGCCGGTCTCGGTCACGAACCAGCCCGCGACCACCGCGAGGAACGGCGCCGGGATCATCCAGGACAGTCCCCTGAGGAACATCGGGGAGGCGTACATCCGGCGGCGGAAGCGCAGCCAGGCGCCCGCCAGCGCGAACAGGATCATCACCATGCCAATCGTGACCATGATGCGGAACGACCAGAAGGTGATGCCCACCGGCGGACGTTCCTCGGCCGGAACCTCCAGCAGACCGGGCACTTCACCGTCGAGGTCGTGGGTGAGGATGAAGCTCGCCATCTTCGGGATACCGATCTCGAAGTGATTGGTCTCGTTGGCCGAGTCCGGGATCGCGAACAAGAGCAGCGGCGCCCCGCGCTCGGTCTCCCACACGCCTTCCATCGCCGCCACCTTGGTCGGCTGATGCTCGAAGGTGTTGAGGCCGTGGATATCACCGACCACCAGCTGCGCCGGTGCCGCGAACAGCAGCACCCACATGGTGGTGCCAAGGGCCTTGCGGTTCATCACCACGTCGCGCTGGCGCAGCAGGTACCAGGCGGAGACCCCGGCGACCACGAAGCCGGCGGTGAGCAGCGAGGCCAGCCCCATGTGGAAGAAGCGCGGCCAGAAACTCGGGTTGAAGATCGCCGTGATCCAGGACGTGACATGGAACACCCCGTCCTGCAGCTCGAAGCCGACCGGTGTCTGCATCCAGCTGTTGGCCACCAGGATCCAGAACGACGAGATGAAGGTGCCCAGCGCGACCATCAGGGCCGAGAACAGGTGCACGCCCTGCGGCACCCGGTCACGCCCGAACAGCAGCACGCCCAGGAACGCCGCCTCCAGGAAGAATGCGGTGAGCACCTCGTAGGACAGCACCGGCCCGAGGAAATTGGCCGTGGCATAGGAGAACGCACTCCAGTTGGTCCCGAACTGGAACGACATCACCAGGCCGGAGACCACGCCCATACCGAAGACCACCGCGAAGATCTTGATCCAGAACTTCGAGATCTGGGTATAGATCGTGTCGCCGGTCTTCCAGGCGCGGAATTCCAGAAACGCGATAAACGAAGCGAGCCCGATCGTGAACACCGGGAAGATCGCGTGAAACGAAACCACGAACGCGAACTGGATTCGCGAGAGTAGTATGGGGTCGAGCTCCATGGCCTTTCCTCCGTTATCAGGGGCACGCCGGGATGACGTATCGATGAACCCCTAACAAGTACCGTGCCAGACTTCCGGTCCGGACCCCGGCGGCGCGCTGCAGGCGACTGGTCCGTGTCTTGGCGCCTGGCCAACGCCCGCCAATGCCGCCCCGGGTTTGCCAGTTTTGGCAGCCAGACCGCAGATGACTGCCATTTATGGCAGGCCGTCACCACCAGCACGGGCGCCCAGGCCCCGACGGGGCGGTCTGCCGGTGTTGGCATGCAACTTGTAAGCATTCCGTCACACGAAGCGCCCGGCAGACGGCGCGACCCTCAGAACTGGCCCGCCCGGTCCCCGGAGCGGCAGACGGATACGCGGAGAGAGCCATGCATCAGCCCGAAGACCCGAAGCACCCCGAGATTGACCAGGCCCTGGCCCGGCAGGCCCGGGAGACCTTGCGAGGACTGTCCCGGCGCGATTTCCTGAAGATCGCCGGTGCCGCCGGCCTGATGTCGGCGACTGGCGTGCAGGCCGCCCCGGCCCGCGCGGCGGTCTCCAGCCAGGCGCGCATCGTGGTGCTCGGTGGCGGGGCCGCCGGCATGACCATGGCCGCCCGCCTGCGCGACCTGCTTGACGGCGCACGCATCACCATCGTCGAGCCCAGCGAGATCCATCATTACCAGCCCGGCTGGACTCTGGTGGCCGCGGGCGTTTATTCCGTGGGCGAGGTCCAGCGCCGCAATGAACGCTATATCCCGCGCGGCGTCGACTGGGTGCGCTCCGCGGTGGCGGCCATCGATCCCGCATCGCAACGGGTCGAGACCACCGACGGCGACCGGCTCGACTACGACTTCCTGGTGGTCGCCACCGGGCTGCACCTGGACTTTGAAGCCATCGAAGGGTTGCGCCGCGGGGATATCGGGCGTCCCGGCCTGACCAGCCTGTATGCCAGCGCCGAGGCCGCGCGCGATGCCTACGAACAGATCCATGCGTTCGGCGAGAACGGCGGGGTGGCGCGGTTTACCATCCCCAATACGCCGATCAAGTGTGCCGGGGCGCCGATCAAGGCGACCTTCATCGCCGATGACCTGCTGCGCTCGGCCGGTCAGCGCGCCGGGGCCGATTTCCACTACCACACGGGGTCGGACACCCTGTTCAGCGTGCAGCGCTTTGACCGCATGGTGCGCGACCTGTATGCGGAACGCGGCGTGAGCGTGAACGACGGAGGTGCCCTGGTGGCGGTGGATGTCGACGCCCGCCAGGCCCAGTTCGAGACCCGCGACGGCGGGCGCGAGACGGTGGACTACGACTATCTCCACGTGACTCCGCCGATGCGCGCGCACGACTTTGTGCGTGACGCCGGGCTGGCGGTGGAGGACGGTCCTCTGGCGGCCGGAGGCTGGCTGGCGGTGGATGACCGCACGCTGCAGCATACGGATTACCCGAACATCTTCGGCGCCGGCGACGTCGTCGCGACCGCGATCGGCAAGACCGCCTCCACCGTGCGCTCGCATGGCGCGGTGATGCCGGACAACCTGGTGGACGTGATCCAGGATCGCGAACCGTCGCGGCAGTTCGACGGCTACACCTCCTGCCCGCTGATCACCGAAGTGGGCAAGGCCGCACTGGTGGAATTCGATTACACCCTGCAGGAGGTGCCGACCTTCAGCTTCCTCGACCAGGGGGAACCCAGCTGGATGTGGTGGCGCCTGAAGGTGCATATGATCAAGCCGCTGTACTTCAACATGCTGCGCGGGCGCTACCTGCGCTAGTCAATGCCGCAACCGGGCGAAACAGGCGCCCCGCCGCCGGACCACCGTGCCGCGCCGGGGCCATGGCTGCGCGCACGGCAACGGCCACACCGCCACTGGCTGGTGCTCAGTGCCGCCAGCACGCTGGTGGCCACGCTGGCGACCATTGCGCTGGCGGGGCTCGTGGCCTGGGCGGTGCACGGCACGCTGTTCGCCGCCGCCCCCCCGTACCTGCCGGGCATCCTGCTGGGCGGCCTCGCCTTGCTCGGTCTGCGCTATGCCGCCCAGGCCCTGCGCGACCTGGCGGGACACCGCCTCGCCTTTGCGGTCAAGCAGCAGCTGCGCACCGATCTCCTGCAACAGGTCCGGCATGCCGGGCCCGCGCGCCTGGCCGGACAGACGACCGCGGGCGCCTGGGCGGAGCAGTTCCAGACGCGGGTGGATGACCTGACCGGCTACTATGCGCGTTACCTGCCGGCCCGCCAGGCGGTCATCCTGACGCCACTGGCCATTCTGGCCGCGGCCTTCTGGCTGGACTGGCTCGCCGCCCTGCTGTTGCTGCTCGCCGCCCCGCTGATTCCGGCGTTCATGGCGATCGTCGGCATGGGTGCGGAACAGATCCACCGGCGTCAGCAAGAGGAGGCCAACCGTCTGGCGGGGCACTTCCTCGACCGCATCCGCAGCCTGGACTGGCTGCGCCGGGCCCGCGCCATCACGGCCACCGAGATCGAGGTCGTCGAGCGCAGCCACCAGCAACGCCGCCTGACCATGCGCACCCTCCGGGTCGCATTCCTGTCCTCGGCGATCATGGAGTTCTTCAGCGCGGTCGCGATCGGCATGGTCGCGATCTACATCGGCTTCGCCCTGTTCGGCGCCATCGACTATGGCCCGGCCGGGGACATCACCCTGTTCACCGGGTTGTTCATCCTGCTGCTGGCGCCGGAGTATTTCCTGCCCCTGCGCCAGTTCGCCCAGAGCTACCATGACCGCGCCGGTGCGCTGGCCGCCGCCGAGAGCCTCGCTCCCGCGCTTGCTTCGCCCAACGGGGCCGAGGCTTCAGCCGCGGTCACCGAGGTCACCGGCGGGGACGAGACCGACCCCTTGCTGAAACTCGAGGATGTGATGGTGCACTACCCGGGTCAGCGCACACCGGTCCTCAAGCATCTCGACCTCGAGATTCAAGCGGGGGCGCATCTCGCACTGACCGGCCCCAGTGGCAGCGGAAAATCCACCCTTCTGGCGGTATGTGCCGGCTTTCTGCCCCCCACCGAGGGCCGCATTCAACGCCATACCCGGGCCCGCCATTTCGCCTGGATCGACCAGGATGCCCATCTGTTCCACGGCAGCCTGCGCGAAAACCTGCAGCTGGCCCGCCACGCAATGATCCCCGATGCAGAGATGGCCACGGCACTGGAACAGGCCGGGTTACCCCTCGACGCGCCCGAGCTCCCCGACGGCCTGGACACCGCCATCGGCGAGGCCCGGCACGGCCTCTCCGGCGGCCAGGCCCAGCGGGTCGCCGTCGCGCGCGCACTGCTCTCCGGGCACCGCCTCTGGCTGCTCGACGAACCCACCAGCGCGCTCGACGTGGAGACCGAAGAGGCACTCCTGGACACGCTGTTCCGGCTGGCCGACACCCGTGGCCTGACGCTGGTGATCGCGAGCCATCATGCCGCCATCCACCGGCGCTGCCCGCAACAGCTGGAGCTGGCGCCGGTCACGCCGGAGACACCCCATGCGTGACGAAACCCGCGCCAACCTCGCCTTTCTGCACCGCGTCTTCCGCCGGCGCCGCGTCTGGTACTGGGGCGCCTGGGGCCTGCTGGCATTGACCTGGATCGCCGGGATCGCCCTGCTGGCGCTGTCCGGCTGGTTTATCACCGCGACCGCGCTGGCCGGCGCCGGACTTCTGGCCACCCTGGACCTCTACGTACCGTCCGGTGGCATCCGTACCGCCGCGATCAGCCGCACCCTGGCACGCTATTTCGAGCGTCTGGTCAGTCACGAGGCGGTGCTGCGCAGCCTGGCCGATCTGCGCGGCCACAGCTTCCGCGGGCTCGCCGCACTGCCCATGGCACGCGTTCGCGCCTACCGCAGTGGCGACCTGCAGACCCGCCTGACCAGCGACATCGACACCCTCGATGGGATGCCCCTGCGGGTGGTCGGACCGATGGTCGCCGCGGCCATCAGCCTCGTGGTCACGCTGGTCATCGCCATCTGGCTGGCGCCCTGGCCCGCCGCGGCCGTGCTCGCCGTCTCCGGTCTTGCAACACTTGCCGTCTCCGCGCTGCTTGCACTGGCCGGGCAGCGCCGCAGCCACGCGCTGGTGCAGGCCCGGGCGCGCGAACGCATCGGGCTGTTCGACTACATTGGCGGCCTGGCCGAGCTTCTGGCCTACGACCGCGCGCGCGGACACGAGGCCTCGCTGCGCCGCGAGAACGCGACCTACGCGCGCCAGCAACGCGCCCAGGAGGCGTTCGGCGTCGGGTCCGAACAGGCCGTGCAGGCCGTGGTCGGCGCATCCGCGCTGCTGATGCTGGTTCTCGCCCTGGGCTGGTACCGCGACGGGACCCTGAGCGCGCCTGTGGCGGTACTGCTGCCGCTGATGACCCTGGGATTGGGCGAGGTCCTCGGCAGCCTGCCCGGGGCGTGGTGGCGTGCCGGCGAGAGCCTGAAGGCCGCCGGGCGCGTGCAGCATCTCGAAGCAGCCGGGCAGGCCCCGGCAGGGGCCGCACGCCCGGCCCCTGCCGACCACGCCCCCGTGCTGCAGGCCCACGGCCTGACCATCGGCTTTCACCGCGAACGCCCGCTGCTCGGCCCCCTGGACCTCGCCCCCGCGCGTGGCCGTCCACTGGTGATCAGCGGGGCCAGCGGGCGCGGCAAGAGCACGCTGCTGGACACCCTCGCCGGTGAACTGCCGCCCCTGACCGGGCGCATCGCGCTTGGCGGCGACGATCTCGATCGAATCTCGGCCGACACCCGGTACCGCCATCTCAGCTACCTGCCTCAGGGGCTGCAACTGCCGGACACCACCCTCCGCGACATCCTGGAGCCGCGTCACACATATCTCAGCGATGCGGCCCTGTGGGAGGCTCTGGAGCAGGTGGATCTGGCGAACGCCGTGCGTGGCACGGAAGAAGGTCTGGACTACCGCATCGGCGAAGCTGGCTCGTACCTCTCCGGCGGCCAGCGGCGCCGGCTCGCCCTGGCGGCGATCCTCCTTCAGGACCGTCCCGTCGTCCTGCTCGATGAACCCTTCGCCGGCCTCGACCCGAGGACCCTCGAGCGCGTACTGTCCCGCATCGGCCCGTGGCTGAACCAGCGCCAGTGCCTGCTCGTGACCCACGCCCCGGAATCCCTGCCGCGCGACTGGCCCCGCCTCGATCTCGGCCGCCCCGCCCCCTCCTGAACCCGGACCGAAGGGATACCCCCGCAGTCGAAATGCGAACAGCGCCGCGCGGACCTCGTCGCCGGGGAATATAGAGAGTAAGGGGGTGACGGCCGGCTCCGCCGCCCGCCCTCCGGCATGCTGGCGCCGCAGGGCGCCAATGGTCGAACCATCGTTCTATATCTCGGGTTCGAATCCCGGAAATGTTGGGGCCAGACGTGCGAAAGGAGCCACTTGGGCCCCTTCACAGGATTTGGCGGAGAGTGAGGATTACGCCCGGCTGCGCCGGTCGCCCTTCGGGCCGCCTTCGCTGCGCTGCGGCGTTCCGGTGTCGCTACGCGCCACCGGTCGAACCATCGTTCTCATATCTCGGGTTCGAATCCCGGAAATGCTGGGGCCAGACGTGCGAAAGGAGCCACTTGGGCCCCTTCACAGGATTTGGCGGAGAGTGAGGGATTCGAACCCTCGATGGGCTTTTGACCCATACTCCCTTAGCAGGGGAGCGCCTTCGACCGCTCGGCCAACTCTCCGGAAACGCGGCACAGGATACGTTCTTGGGCGGCCAAATGAAAGGCCCGCAGGCGGTGATCCGCCTCCGGGCCCTGACATTGCCTGCCGAGGGTTCAGTCGTCGCGTGCGCCTGCGGCCACACCCCCGGCCCCGGTACTACCACCGCCACCGGAGTTCTCCCCGCCGCCGTCACCGCCGGCGACGTTCGATTCGCGCTGGATGCGCTGAAAGATCTCCTCGCGATGAACCGCGACGTCCTGAGGTGCGTTGATGCCGATGCGGACTTGATTGCCCTTGACCCCCAGGACGGTGACGGACACATCCTCGCCGATCATGAGGGTCTCGCCCACACGTCGAGTCAAAATGAGCATGCTCTTCTCCGCAGTGCCTGTGTCGGACGGAGTCGGTCGTCCGGTAACCGTTTTACGGTCTGTCATCCTTAACCGTCCTCCTGTTGACCGGCAGGGTCGTGTTCGAGTTCAAATGCATCGTGCAATGCACGTACCGCAAGTTCGAGGTACTTCTCATCCACCACCACGGAGATCTTGATTTCCGAGGTGGAGATCATCCGGATGTTGATGGTTTCGCGCGACAAGGCCTCGAACATCTTGCTGGCAATGCCGGCGTGCGAGCGCATACCGACGCCCACCACCGAGATCTTCACGATGTGGGTGTCGCCGGCGACCTCCCGAGCGTTGAGGTCCCTGGCCGCCGCCTGCAGGATCTCCAGGGCCTTGTCGTAGTCGTTGCGATGAACCGTAAAGGTGAAGTCGGTGGTCTGATCCGCGCCCACGTTCTGCACGATCATGTCCACCTCGATATTGGCCTCCGCGATCGGACCGAGGATGCGATGCGCGACCCCCGGCTGATCGGGGACGCCCTGAATCGTCAGCTGGGCCTCGTTCTGATTGAACGCGATACCCGCAACCAGCGCCTGTTCCACCTGCGCATCCTCCTCCGTGGTAATCAGGGTCCCCGGTCCTTCCTCGAACGAGGACAGCACTCGTAACGGGACGTTGTACTTGCCGGCGAATTCCACCGCCCGGATCTGCAACACCTTGGAACCGAGGCTTGCCATCTCCAGCATCTCCTCGAAGGTGATGCTGTGCAACCGGCGGGCATTCGGGACCAGGCGCGGATCGGTGGTGTAGACGCCGTCGACATCCGTGTAGATGCGGCACTCGTCGGCCTTGAGCGCCGCGGCCAGCGCGACCGCGGTTGTATCCGAGCCACCCCGGCCCAGGGTGGTGATCGCACCGTGTTCGTCCACGCCCTGGAAACCGGCCACGACCACCACGCGCCCGGCGTCCAGGTCGCCCCGCACGCGGGCATCGTCAATGCTGCGGATGCGGGCCTTGTTGTGCGCGCTGTCGGTGCGGATGGTCACCTGCGCGCCGGTGTAGGAGCGCGCGTCGCAGCCGCGCGCCTCCAGCGCCATCGCCAGCAGCGCGATGGTGACCTGCTCGCCGGTGGACAGCAGCACGTCCAGCTCGCGGCCATCCGCCCGCGGGTTCAGCGCGTGGGCGAGCCCCAGCAGACGATCGGTCTCGCCGCTCATCGCGGAGACCACGATCACCAGCTGGTGCCCTTCCTCGCGCAGTTTCAGGGCGCGTTCCGCGACCGCCTGGATGCGTTCGGGCGAGCCCACCGAGGTGCCGCCAAATTTGAGTACCAGCAACGCCATTTGAAGATTCCGTTCCGTGCCCGGCCCTTGCGGCCGTCCGGACAGGGCGCACCCCATCCATTAGCGTTTACTTAAAAGGCCACCATTAGACAACAAAATATCCGTCGTTGCGAGGCCCGTCAGCGGCGGCGCTATCCCCCGGAGATCGCCGCGGCGCTACGCGCCCCGCGATGACAAGACCCATCGTCATTGCGAGGCCCCGTCAGGGGCGGCGGCAACCGCCATCCGAAGCCACCGCACCCGCCCGCCTTCCAGCGCCGGGCAACCCCTGCAGATCGCCACCGCGCTGCGCACCTCGCGATGGCGGGCGTGCTAGTGACGGAAACCGTCAGGCCCGTTCGCGTACCCAGTCGGCGACCGAGGCCAGCGCGGCCTCCAGCTTGTCCGGGCTCTGACCACCAGCCATCGCCATGTCCGGGCGGCCGCCGCCTTTGCCGTCCACCTGCGCGGCGACATGACCGACCAGGTCGCCGGCCTTGAACTGGCCGGTCTCGGCCTTGGTGACGCCGGCCACCAGGCTGACCTTGCCCTCACCGGTCGCGGTTCCCAGTACCACAACCGCCTTGCCGAGTTTCTGCTTGAGCTGGTCGACCATGTCGCGCAGGGCCTTGGGCTCCACGCCCTCGACCTTCGCGGCCAGCACCTGCACGCCGCCGACCTCCTGCGCCTGCGAGGCCAGATCGCTGCCGGCCTGGCTGGCCAGCTTGCCCTTGAGCTGTTCGATCTGCTTTTCCAGTTCGCGCGAGCGCTCCTGCAGCTGGGCGACCTTGTCGGCCGCCTCGCCACGCCCGGCACGCAGGCGCTCGGCAATCGCATCCAGATGCCCGAGCTGCTGGTCGACCCAACGCAGCGCCACCTCGCCGGCCACCGCCTCGATACGGCGGATACCGGCGGCCACCCCGCCCTCGGAAGTGATACGGAACAACCCGATATCGCCGGTGCGGTCCACATGCGTACCACCGCACAGCTCCACGGAGGTGCCGATCTTCAGCACCCGGACCTGATCGCCGTACTTCTCGCCGAACAGCGCCACCGCGCCGGACTCCATCGCCGATTCGATGTCCATCACGCGGGTGTCGGTGGCCTCGTTGGCCAGGATCTCCGCGTTCACCTGGGCCTCGATGGCGCGCAGCTGCTCGTCGGTCAACGGCTCCATGTGGGTGAAGTCGAAGCGCAGGCGCTCCGGATCCACCAGCGAACCCTTCTGCTGCACGTGATCGCCGAGCTGATCGCGCAGGGCCTTGTGCAGCAGGTGGGTCGCCGAGTGATGGCGTCGGATGTTCTCGCGGCGCGGACCTTCCACCGCAGCCTGCAGCGTCTGGCCGACCTCCAGCGTACCGGCGCGGACCTGGCCGACGTGGATGTGCGCCGCGCCCTGCTTGCGGGTATCAGCGACCTGGAAGCGCACGCCGGAGCCACTGAGCGTGCCGACATCGCCCACCTGGCCGCCGGACTCGCCGTAGAACGGCGTGCGGTCCAGCACCACCAGGCCCTCGGCGCCGACCTCGAGTCGCTCGACCGGCTCGCCATCCTGGTACAGCGCGACCACGCGACCCTCGTCGTCGACCGTCTCGTAGCCGGAGAATGTGGTCTCGGCATCAACCTGCGGCAGGCCGCCGTCGTCCATGGAGAAGTGACTGGCGGCGCGGGCACGGGCACGCTGGTCCGCCATCGCGGACTCGAAGCCGTCCATGTCCAGTTCCAGGCCCCGCTCGCGGGCGATATCGCCGGTCAGGTCCACCGGGAAGCCGTAAGTGTCGTAGAGCAGGAAGATGGTCTCGCCGGGGATCACCGTGCCTTTCAGGTCGCACAGGTCGTCCTCGAGGATCTTCATGCCCTTGTCGAGGGTCTCCAGGAACTTGCGCTCCTCCTTCTCCAGCACCTTCTCGACCTGGGCCTGCGCCTCGGCCAGCTCCGGGAAGGCCTCGCCCATCGCGCGCACCAGGTCGCCGACGATCTGGTAGAGGAAGGCATCCTGCGCACCCATCTTGAAGCCATGGCGCGCGGCGCGCCGGATGATGCGGCGCAGCACGTAGCCGCGGCCCTCGTTCGACGGCAGCACACCGTCGGTAATCAGGAAGGCGATGGAACGGATGTGGTCGGCGATCACGCGCAGCGAGGCGGAATCGCTTTCTTTCGCCCCGGTCACACGTGCGGCGGCCGCGATGAGGTCCTGGAACAGGTCGATCTCGTAGTTGGAGTGCACGCCCTGCAGTACTGCGGCCAGGCGCTCCAGGCCCATGCCGGTATCCACCGACGGGCGCGGCAGCGGGTTCAGCGTGCCGTCCGCGTCGCGGTCGTACTGCATGAACACCAGATTCCAGATCTCGATATAGCGGTCGCCGTCCTCGTCCGGGGAGCCGGGCGGGCCGCCCTCGACCTCGGGGCCGTGGTCATAGAACACCTCGGTGCAGGGGCCGCAGGGGCCGGTGTCGCCCATCTGCCAGAAGTTGTCGGAACCGCCATCGGGGTCGTCGCCGATGCGGATAATGCGCTCGGCCGGCACCTGGATCTCGTTCGCCCAGACGCTGTAGGCGTCGTCGTCGGTCTCGTAGACCGTGACCCACAGCTTTTCCGGTGGCAGACCGATGGTCTCGGTCAGGAACTGCCAGGCGTAGTGGATCGCGTCGCGCTTGAAGTAGTCGCCGAAGCTGAAGTTGCCCAGCATCTCGAAGAACGTGTGGTGACGCGCGGTATAGCCGACGTTCTCGAGGTCGTTGTGCTTGCCGCCCGCGCGCACGCAGCGCTGCGTGGACACTGCCCGGGTATACGGACGCTTCTCGCGCCCGAGGAACACATCCTTGAACTGCACCATGCCCGCGTTGGTAAACAGCAACGTGGGATCATTGCCCGGTACCAGCGGGCTGGACGGCACGATCGTATGGCCATGCCCTTCAAAGAATTCGAGGAAACTCCGGCGAATGTCGGCGCTTTTCATGCGGTTCCGGTGAGCGTTGGGGTCAAACCCGGAATGCTATCACGCAAGCGCCCCAGCCGCGTATTGCCGGGCCCGCCTTCGGGCCATGTTGCCCCTCATTGCGAGGCCCCGAAGGGACCGTGGCAATCGTCGGTGGGTCACTCGACGCCTGGATCAGGTGGCCGTGGATGCAGATTGCTTCGTCGCGTTGCGCCTCGCAATGACGTCGTCTTTGTCCCGTCATTGCGAGCGTAGCGAAGCAATCGCTTTACGGAACCCCCCGATCCCGATTCTGGCCTGGCCTGGTCGAGTGCCACGCCCTCTTCGCAGCCTCGCAATGACGCACCATGATCGCCGTCATTGCGAGGCGCGCGGCCACGAAGCGATCGGCAAGGACCTCCCCAGTCGGGTTCAACCCACGATGTCGTCGAACAGATCCCGCCACCCGGGGTTCACCTGCTCGATCAGCGCAACCTTCCTGCGCCGCGGGCCCGCCTTCAGCTGCTTTTCGCGCTCAATCGCGGATTCCATCTCCACGCATTGCTCGAACCAGACGAGCCGATGCAGACCGTAGCGGCTGGTGAACCCGGATACCTCTCCCGAGCGATGCTGCCAGACCCGCTGCACCAGGTTGCTGGTCACACCCACGTAGAGGGTCCCGTCACGACGGTTGCTCATGATGTAGACACAGGGTTGTTTCATCGCTCCCTCCCTGGGCGACTGCACATTGGTACTCAGCGGCCGAGAATCCTTTCGGCCATTCACCACCGAGACACTAGCGTGCCCCCAACACAAGGAAGTCATTGCGAGGCCCCCAAAGGGTCCGTGGCAATCGGCTGGGTCCGGCCAGACCCCGGATCTGGTGGTTCTCTCGGGGATTGCTTCGTCGCTTCGCTCCTCGCAATGACGTTCCTCCAAACCCGTCATTGCGAGGAGCGAAGCGACGAAGCAATCGGTCAGGAGATACCAGCGTCGTCTTTCCAGGCGGCGAGGGCCTGGTGGGCGACGCCGCCGGGGAAGCCGCGGCCGGCCAGGTGGCGGAGCATGCGGGCCTCGTCCTCACGGGTCTCGGGGGGGTGGCGGAAGTGGCGTTCGAGCTGGCCGCGGGCCTGATCGGTCCAGTCGACCTCCAGGGCATCGAGGGCGGCATTGACGGTATCGCTGCCGATACCGTTGTGGGCGAGTTCGGCGCGGATGCGCTGTTCGCCGTAGCCCTGCTCCGTGCGGTGGCGGGCGATAAAGTCCGCGTAGCGGGTGTCGCTCAGGTAGTCGAGCTCGCGCGCGCGCTCGAGCGCGGTATCGACCGCTTCCCGCTCGAAGCCGCGTTCGGCGAGCTTGCGGCTCAGCTCCAGCGCGGAGTGTTCGCGCCGGACCAGCAACCGGAGGCCCGCCTCCAGCGCGGCCTCCGGGTCGGCCGGGTCAGCCTTGCTCCTCGACCGGGGCATCGACCGGCGCGTCCTCCGCCGCGGCCTTGTTGCGCTTCGGCAGCAGGCGGTCGCGCAGGGTCTTTTCGACTTCCTCGGCGATGTGCGGGTTGTCCTTCAGGTACTGGCGGGCGTTCTCCTTGCCCTGGCCGATACGCTCGCCGTTGTAGCTGTACCAGGCACCCGCCTTGTCGATCAGGCCTTCCTTCACACCCATCTCGATGATCTCGCCGACCCGCGAGATACCCTCGCCATAGAGGATCTCGAAGTAGGCCTCCTTGAACGGGGGCGCCATCTTGTTCTTCACGACCTTTACGCGGGTCTCGTTGCCGATCACCTCGTCGCCCTTCTTGATCGCGCCGATACGGCGGATGTCCATGCGCACGGAGGAGTAGAACTTGAGCGCGTTGCCGCCGGTGGTGGTCTCGGGGCTGCCGAACATCACGCCGATCTTCATGCGGATCTGGTTGATGAAGATGACCAGCGTGTTGGAGCGCTTGATGTTGGCGGTCAGCTTGCGCAGGGCCTGCGACATCAGGCGTGCCTGCAGGCCGACGTGGGAGTCGCCCATCTCGCCCTCGATCTCCGCCTTGGGCGTCAGCGCGGCCACCGAGTCGACGATCACCACGTCCACCGCGCCGGAGCGCACCAGCATGTCGGCGATCTCCAGCGCCTGCTCACCGGTATCCGGCTGCGAGACCAGCAGGTCATCGACGTTCACGCCCAGCTTCTCGGCGTAGGTCGGGTCCAGCGCATGCTCGGCATCCACGAACGCGGCGGTACCGCCCACCTTCTGCGCCTCGGCCACCACCTGCAGGGTCAGGGTCGTCTTGCCCGAGGACTCCGGCCCGTAGATCTCGACCACGCGCCCGCGCGGCACGCCGCCGATGCCCAGCGCGATGTCCAGCGCCAGGGAGCCCGTGGAGATCGCGGGGACGTCGACCGCCTGCTGATCGCCCATGCGCATCACCGCGCCCTTGCCGAATTGGCGTTCGATCTGCCCCAGTGCGGCGGTCAGGGCCTTCTTGCGATTCTCGTCCACGGTTTGCCTCCCGATACTTGCAGCGATGATTTCCGATCCGTTGCGGGGCGGATACGGGGCCGCAGTATCCCACAGGGCGGGGAACGACCCAACCCGGGATCCTGCGCGGATCAATGCCGGGCACGAAACCCGCCCCGAGCGGCGTCAGGCCGCCTCGTGGGCGAGCAGTTCGCTCAGGGCGTGGAGCATTGACTGCAGACGAACGGCGTGGCGTTCGCCGGGGAAATGGCGGGTCGCGACGCGCACCTCCTGGCCGCGCGTCTGCCAGCCGAAGCAGACCGTACCGACCGGCTTGTCCGCGGTCCCGCCACCGGGCCCGGCGATCCCGGTGACCGAGAGCGCATGATCCGCGTCGCAGCGGGCCAGCGCGCCTTCGACCATCGCGCGGGCCACCGCCTCGCTGACGGCGCCGTGTTCCGCGATCAGTTCGGCCGGGACCCCGACCATCGCCGTCTTGGCCGCGTTGGAGTACGCCACCCAGCCGCATTCGAACCATTGCGAGCTGCCCGGAACATCGGTCATCGCCTGGGCGATGCCGCCACCGGTGCAGGATTCCACGGTGCATAGACGCTCGCCCCGTGCCATCAGGCGCTCGCCCAGGTCGTACACCAGCGCGGAGAGGCCGGGGGCGTCGGTTTCCCCCAAAGTCAGGATCGTGCTGCTGGATGCGGCGGTCATGGCGCGATCATCCCTCCGTATCGAAGGCGACCGCAACCCGCCAGCCGCCGCCATCGGCTGGATCGACGGCGTCGCAGCGCACCACGCGGCCGTGGCGTTCCAGCCCCGCCAGGCGGCCATCGGGACTTGGCACCACCACGCTGACATCGACCCCCGGGTCGGTCTCGCGCTGGACCACGAACGCACAGCCCGTCGCCGACAGGTCCTCCAGCCGCACCGCGACCGACTCGCCGCTGGAGCGCCAGGTCATGCGCGCCTCGCCCTGCACCTGCATCCGCCGGTGATTGCGCCGATCCTCTTCCCCGATCATGTTCGCCCCTCCCTGACGTGGCGTCCGCCGCACGGCCTCGAGTGTGGCACAACATGCCAGGCCAGACCCACCTGCCATGTGGCGCGCTGCATCCGTATACTGCGCGTTTGCCCGGATCGAGCGCAGCCGAACCGATGAGCACCGCCGAACCCCTTTCCGCCCATACCCCGATGATGCAGCAGTACCTCGGCATCAAGGCCGAGTACCCGGACACGCTGCTGCTCTATCGCATGGGCGATTTCTACGAGCTGTTCTACGACGATGCCGAGCGCGCGGCCTCGCTGCTCGACATCACCCTGACCCGGCGCGGCGAGTCCGCCGGGCAGCCGATCCCCATGGCCGGGATCCCGGTGCACACCCTGGAGAGCTATCTCTCGCGCCTGCTGAAGCTGGGCGAGAGCGTGGCCATCTGCGAGCAGACCGGCGCGGTAGGCGCGCAGAAGGGCCCGGTCAAGCGCGAGGTGGTGCGCATCGTCACCCCCGGCACGGTTACCGAAGAGGCCCTGCTGGAGGCCCGCAGCATCAACCGGCTGGTTGCCGTCTGCCCCGCCGGCTCGGCCGCGATCAAGGGCCGCAAGGAGGGCTACGGGATCGCCAGTCTGGAGTTCGCCAGCGGCCAGTTCCGCCTGCTGGAGGTGCGCGACGCGACCGAACTGGCCGCCGAGCTGGCGCGTCTGGACCCGGTGGAATGCCTGATCCCCGATCAGGCCGCGCCGATCCCCGGGATCGACGGATTCGCGCCACAACGCCACGCGGACTGGCACTTCGACGGCGTCTCCGCGCGGCGCGTGCTCACCACGCACTTCGGCACCCGCGACCTCTCCGGCTTCGGCTGCGACGGCCTCGACCTCGGCATCGCCGCCGCCGGCGCCCTGCTCGCCTACGTGCAGAACCGCTATCGCGGCGATCTCGCCCACATCACCGGTCTGGCGCACGAACTGCGCAGCCAGATGCTGGTGCTCGACCCGGCCACCCGCCGCAACCTGGAACTGACCCGGACGCTCGGCGGCGAACGCCAGGGATCGCTGCTGGCCCTGCTGGACACCACCCGCTCGGCGATGGGTTCGCGCCGGCTGCTGCAGTGGCTGCACCAGCCGCTGCGCGACCGTGCCGTCATCCGCGAGCGCCAGACCGCCATCACCGCGCTGCTGGAGGCCGGCGCCACCACGCCCCTGCGCGAGGCCCTGGCCGGTAGTGCGGATGTCGAACGCATCCTGTCGCGCATCGTCCTCGGCAGCGCGCGCCCACGCGACCTGACCGCCCTGCTCGCGAGCCTCGAACGCCTGCCGCCGCTGCACCAGGCCCTGACGCCCGTGGCCGGGAACAGCGACGCCCTGCAGGCCCTGCATCAGGCCCTGGCCCCGGAGGCCGACCTGAGCACCACTCTGGCCGCCGCGCTGGTCGAGGAGCCCCCGCTGCGCGTCACCGACGGGGGCATGATCCGGCCAGGCTTCGATGCCGAGCTGGACCGCCTGCGCGCACTGGAGCACGACGCCGACTCGTTCCTGCGCGAGATCGAGGCACGCGAGCGCGAGGCCACCGGCATCCCCACCCTGAAGGTCGCGTACAACCGCGTGCACGGTTACTACATCGAGGTCTCGCGCACGCGCTCGGCGGAGCTGCCCGGACGCTTCATGCGCCGCCAGACCCTGAAGAACGCCGAGCGCTACACCACCGAGGAACTCAAGCGCTTCGAGGACGAGATCCTCTCCGCCCGCGAGCAGGCGATGGCCCGCGAGCGCGCCCTGTTCGAGGGCCTGATCACCGAGCTTCAGGGCCGCGCCCCGCGCCTGCGCGCCATCGCCGACGCCCTCGCCGAACTGGACGCCCTCGCCTGCCTGGCCGAGCGCGCCCAGCGCCTGGACTGGCACTGCCCGGAACTGGTGGAGAATCCCGGCATCCGCATCGAGCAGGGGCGCCACCCGGTGGTGGAGGCCGGTCTGGACGCGCCGTTTGTCGCCAACGACACCGAACTGGACCCCGAAGAGCGCCGCCTGCTGGTGATCACCGGGCCCAACATGGGCGGCAAGTCCACCTACATGCGCCAGACGGCCCTGATCGTGCTGCTGGCCTGCATGGGCAGCTTCGTGCCGGCCGCGCGGGCGCAGATCGGGCCGGTGGACCGCATCTTCACCCGCATCGGGGCCTCCGACGACCTGACCTCCGGGCGCTCCACCTTCATGGTGGAGATGACCGAAGCCGCGAATATCCTGCACAACGCCGGTCCCGAAAGCCTGGTGCTGATGGACGAGATCGGGCGCGGCACCAGCACCTTCGACGGGCTGGCGCTCGCGCTGGCCTGCGCCGAACGCCTGGCGCGCCACAACCGCGCGCTGACCCTGTTCGCCACGCATTACTTCGAGCTGACCGCACTGGCCGAACGCGAGTCGGCCGTCGCCAACGTACATACGGATGCCATGGAACACGAGCACAGCATCGTGTTCCTGCACCAGGTCCGCGAGGGGCCCGCCAACCAGAGCTACGGCCTGCAGGTCGCCCAGCTCGCCGGTGTTCCAGCCGACGTGCTGAAGCTTGCGCGCACCCACCTGCGCGAGCTGGAGGATCGTGCGGCCGCCGCCGACTCGCCCCAGCTCGGCCTGTTCACCCCCGCGCCACCCGAGGTGACGAGCGACCCGGAACCGCAAACGGCTCCGGAAGAACGCGCCCTGAAGGCGCTGTTCGACACCCTGGACCCCGACGATATGTCCCCGCGCGAAGCGCTGGACGCGCTGTACCGGATGAAGGAGGCCCTGCGCAACCCGGATTGACGCGCTCGTTGCGCGGTCCCGAAGGGGCCGTGGCCATCACGTTCGGAACCATCGGGATTCACCGGAGTGACTCAGCGCCGGGGGTGCCCCGGGAGATCGCCACGTCGCTTCGCTCCTCGCGATGACGGGTCAAGGGGATGGTTGCGCCTTGCGATGAGGCGTTGAGGGGTGGCCATGCCTCGCGGTGTCGAGATGGTTCCCCTGTCATTGCGAGGCCCCGCAGGGGCCGTGGTAATCGGCCCGCCGCTGGCGCGAGCCCCCCGAATGTGGCCAGGGTTCGCCCGGGATTCCCGACAGCCGCAGGGGAGGCGTTACAATGCGGCGAAATCCTGCCGGCTGGCGGTGCCACAGCCCGACCGGTCAGCGGAAACGACCGGTCACAAGACTGAATGAAAAGGGAGAAACACCATGACGTTCGTCGTTATCGATAACTGCATCAAGTGCAAGTACACCGACTGCGTCGAGGTCTGCCCCGTCGACTGCTTCCATGAAGGCCCGAACTTCCTAGCCATCGATCCGGACGAGTGCATCGACTGCACCCTGTGCGAACCGGAATGCCCGGCCGAAGCCATACTGCCAGAGGACGACGTGCCAGAGGATCAGATGCACTTCATAGAGCTGAACGCCGAGCTGGCCCGCACCTGGCCGGTGATCACCGCGCGCAAGGACCCTCCGGAAGATGCCGAAGAATGGGACGGCGTCGAGAACAAGCTGCAGTACCTGGAACGCTGAGACTCCACCCCAACATACCCTGCGGATCCCGAACCCCGGGCCGTCCGCGTAACCGCAGTACACCGGGCCGGCCCGCAGGGCCGCCCGGCGGCTGTGGTGCGATCCTCCGCCTCCACCAACCGCCACACCTGCCGCCGGGGTAATCGTCTCATCGGCTAGCCCGGGCGCCATGAACGAGCACGTAGCCATACGCCGATCTGCGATACCGCACGTCCTGGGCACTCGAAGCCTTGCGGCCCCAATACGCCTCTGCCCAGAACCAGTTGGACCCCGTTTGCCCATCTCGCGTGGATGCTGGGCGATGGCTGTCTCCCGGGAAGACAGCTTGCACCCCGCGTGATTCTTTACGGATTTCCGTCACTTACAGGCGGATCGGCAGCAGACTCATCATTTCCTGTTTCGCCAGCGGTACAAATCGCCTGCGACGGACATCCGAGGGGAATCCGCAAGACCCTGATTAATCGAAGAATCCTCCATTTGGCCCGACTCCTGCTAACGGATTTGTCGTGGCCGCCAGGGCGGTTGCGTCATGCCGGCCACGACGCCTAGAGGCGTGTTGACACAACCCAAAGGAGATTCATCATGAGCTTCAAAAAGACACTTATCGCTTCCGCGATCGCACTCGCTTTCGGCCTGAGCTCCGGACTCGCGCTGGCCAATCCGACCAATACGGCGGAAGGCGAGGTGGGCGATCAGAATGCCACGGCCTCCTCGACCGCCGACAATGGCGGCTCCTCCGCCAACGAAAATTCGCTGGCGGTAACGGTCAATGACTCCGACCTGTCCAATAGCTCCGACAACAGCACCAGCGTGGCGGACTCGGGGAACACGACGGTCTCGGATTCGGGCAACGACAGTTCCGACAACAGTCTGAATGTGGCCGACTCGGGCAATGACAGCTCGGACAACAGTCTGAACATCGCCGATTCGGGCAACGACAACTCGGACAATAGCCTGAACGTCGCCGACTCCGGTAACGACAGTTCCGACAACAGCACCAGCATCGCGGATTCGGGGAACACCACGGTCTCGGACTCGGGGAATGACAGCTCCGATAACAGCCTGAACATCGCCGATTCCGGTAACGACAACTCCGACAACAGCCTGAACGTTTCGGACTCGGGCAACGATAACTCCGACAACAGCCTCAATGTGTCGGATTCGGGCAACGACAGCTCGGACAACAGCTCGGCCAGCGCCGACGACAACAGTGCCGCCGCCAACAATGGCTCCACCGCCAGCGTGACCCGCGATCAGAGCGACAACTCCGACAACAGCCTCGCGGTCATGGATTCCGGCAACAGCACGGCAACCGACAGCTTCAACACCATGCTGCAGGTCAACGCCGTGGTCAGCCAGAACGACCTGTCCGGTACGGTCACCGGGAACTACGTGGATATCGCCGAAGGGGCGCGCAGCACCGCGTACAACACGATCGGTTCCGATTCCTTCGTGGCCCCCGCCGGCATCACCCAGGTCTCGCAGAACAGCGGGGCCAACAGCCTGACGCAACAGCAGGTATCGGTGCAGGCACACCTCAATCTGGGCAACTAGTCCGTGCCACGCGGCGGGTCCGAGACCCGTCGCGTCACGGCCCTGCACTGGAGAATCCGGTCATGCGCCTCCATCCGAGATATTCGCAATCCTTGTTCACCCGATCCTTGTTCGCTGCGATGCTGGGCACGCTGCTCCTGGCGGCCGGTTCCGCCAGCGCGGCCGACCCTCGCGACAGTCAAACAAACCTCGCCGCATCCGGCACGCTGGACCTTCAGGGCCTGACGTCGGTGGATGCCGACACCCTCAACCAGCAACGGGCGCGCCAGGGGGTCAGCAACATCCAGCTGGGCCAGGTCCACTCCCAGATCGCCCTGCATGACAACGTCGTTATGGGCGGCCATGGCGGCACCAACCTGATCGCGCCGGGCGCCTTCGACAATGCCCGCGGGTTTTCCACCGTCATCCAGAACACCGGCCATAACGTGGCCATCCAGGAATCCATGATCGTGAACGTCACGATCCATCCGTGAACATGCGGCACCACCACCTTCTGCTTGCGCCGGGGATCCTGGTGCTTGCCCTGCTGGCACCCCAGGCGCTGCAGGCCCAGGCGGGCGGGGCGCAGGTTCCCGGGATGATTGGCAGCATGAACGTCCCGGTCGAGAGCATGAAGGCCCTGCGCTTTCGCTCGGTGGTCCCGCAGCAATACGACTTCAGCTGCGGCTCCGCCGCACTGGCCACCCTGCTCAGTTACCACTACGACCGGCCCACGGTGGAAACCACCACCTTTGACGGCATGTTCCGCCGCGGTGACCAGGACCTGATCCGGGCCCAGGGCTTTTCGCTGCTGGACATGAAGAACTACCTCGGGGCGGAGGCCGGCCTGGCGGCGGACGGCTTCCGGATCGGCCTGGACGACCTGGAGGGGCTGGGCGTGCCCGCCATCGCGATGATCGAGACGCGCGGCTATCGGCACTTTGTGGTCATCAAGGGCCTGCGCGAGGGCGAGGTCCTGGTCGGGGACCCGGCCCTGGGATTGAAGAGCTACCGCCGACCCGAGTTCGAGGCGGCCTGGGTAAACGACATCCTGTTCATCATCCGCGAAGAGGTCGAGCGCGCCCGCGCGAACTTCAACGCCCCCCAGACGTGGGCCGCCATCACCCGCGCACCCGTCGAGGACGGCGTGGTGCGCCGCGACCTGGCCAGTTTCACCCTGAATCTGCCACGGGCCCGGGAATGGTAACGTCCATGGCCCCCATATCCCCGCAGCGATGCGATGCCTCGCCCCCCCGAGGGCCGCGGACCGGTTCGACGCTTGCCCGCCTGGCGCTTTGCATCCTCGCCGTCGGCCTGCCCGTCGCGGCCCAGGCACTGGAAACGCTTCCCGGCGCGGGTGACCCGCGGGTGGTCGCCGATGCGGTGCTGGCCGAGCAGCGCGGTGGCTTCTTCGGCCGCGACGGGCTGCAGATCGCGATCGGCCTGGAACAGATCACGGCCCTGAATGGCGAGATCCTGCACCAGAGCACGCTGCATCCACTGGGAACCCTTGGCGCCGCGACGAGCCACCCCTCCGCCGGTCGCATCACGATTCTCAACGCGACGGCGGGCCTCCCGGCACAGACGTTCGTCTCGGAAACGGCCAGCGGCCAGGGCTGGGTCACGACCATCCAGAACCAGCTGGACGGTCAGGCCATCCAGCACCAGACAATCCTGCAACTGGAGCTGCGCAACCTGCAGATGCCGCGCAGCGACCTTGGCCGGGCCCTGGAGCAGCAGCTAACCGACGGCGGTCGCGGCTGGTAGCCCCGCCGCCGTCGTTCGCGGCAGCGATCTCAGAAACGCATCGGCACCCGCACGGTCATCTGCACATCGGGCGCGGACTCGGTCACCCCCACCCCCAGCGAGAAGTTCAGGCTGGTGCGTTCAGTCAGGCGATGCGACACCCCCCAAAGCAGCGTCCCCACCTGGCGCCGACCAAACACGGGCTCCAGCCCGGGATCGTTCTCCACGCGGGTCCGAAACACCACGCTGTGGTCATAACCCAGGCTCATCGAGGTACGGTCATTCAGGCTGATGGCCATGCCGAGGCTGGCGCCGAAGGCGTCCCCCGGATCCACCGTGCCGTAGTCCGGACCCACATCCCGCTCGATATTCCACAGATAGCTGACGTTCGCGAACAATACGGCGGGATCGGTCGGGTAGATCATGGTCACGCTGGGCTGCACGGCCCAGAAGCCGGATCCGGTGGGCTGTTCCAGGAAGATCTCGCCGAGCCGGTTCCCGTCCTCGTCCACGATCCGGCGTCGATCCACCGAGAACGGGTCCGTCCCGGTGCGGCTCTTTGCCTTCAGATTGCCGATAAAGAAAGGGCGCCCGCGATCGGCGGTGTTGAACTGGTAGGACAGCCCGAACTCGACATCCCCCAGGCCGCTGCCGGTGGACCCGGTCACCCGCTCCAGTTCCGTTCCTTCCAGGATGTCGCGCCGGCGCACCTGCTGTTCGCGGTAGACCCAGGGAATCTTGAGCCCGACCTCGAGCCGGTCGGTGAGCCCGTACCGCAATGCCACCGCGGCCGTCAGCGTGTCCCGTTCCGTCTCGCTGACATCGATCAGCCCGATCGCCAGGGCCGGGATGATGGTGAAGCCCTCGATCGAGACATCCAGCGCGCTGCTGTGCACATAGGCGAGCGAAGGCTCGATCACCCATTGCCCCTGCGGCGTAAGCATGCCGCGCTCCTCGAAGACCGTAACCTGCGGGCCCTGGTCCCGTGGCGCGTCCCCGACCGCCTCGCGGGGCTCCTGCGCGGCGACCGTGGCCGACAACCCCAGAAACAGCGGGACCAGCCCCGCCCCCCACCTCCCGACCCGGATCTTGTTCACGTGCGTTCTCCATGCCCCCTCGGGGCCGTGCAAACGGGAACACACCGGCCGCGCGCCAGACGGCGCACCGCGGCGTGCCCCCCAGAACCGGGACCGCTCCATCGCGCCTGAACCCGGGGTTCAGTGCTTGGACGGACGCATCCCGTACTTGTCGAGCAAGCGATAAAGCGTCACCCGCCCTACTCCCAGCTCGCGTGCGGCGCGCGACAGGTTGTTGTCGCACTGCCCCAGCGCCCGCATCACCGTCTCGCGTTCCGCGCGGGCACGGGCCTGCGCCAGCGTCTCCCGGCCGCTGCCCTCGAGCGGCGCCGCAAGCCCCAGATCCTCCGGCCGGATCAGGCGCCCGTCCGCCATGGTCACGGCCCGCTGAATACGGTTGACCAGCTCCCGGACATTGCCCGGCCAGCGATGGCTGTAGAGCGCCTGGATGGCCGCGCGGGTAAATCCGCGCAGACGCGGGTTCTGGCCACGAAACCGGTCGAAGTAGAAATGGGCCAGCTCCACCAGGTCGGCCCCACGCTCCCGCAACGGGGGCACGTCCAGCTGAATCACATTCAGGCGGTAGTAGAGGTCTTCCCGGAATCGCCCGGCCTCTACGGCCTTGAACAGATCGACATGGGTCGCGGCCAGGACACGCACATCCACCTGGATCGGCTGCAGGCCACCCAGACGCAGCAGCGTCCCCTCTTGCAGGAAACGCAGCAGATTCACCTGCAGGTCGAGCCCCAGATCCCCGATCTCGTCCAGCAGCAGGGTCCCGCCATGGGCCAGCTCGAGCTGACCGATCTTGCGGCGGGTCGCTCCGGTGAATGCGCCGGCCTCGTGACCGAACAGTTCGGACTGGATCAACTGCGCCGGTAACGCCCCGCAGTTGACCGCGACAAACGGACCCTCGCTGCGCCGCGACTGACGGTGCACCGTGCGAGCCGCAAGCTCTTTTCCGGTTCCACTTTCGCCCTGGAAGAGGACCGGCGCGTCCGATCCCGCGACCCGGCTCAATTGCCGCGCAAGGGCCTGCATCGGAGCGCTGTGGCCGATAATGGGTCGGCCTTCATCCCCCGATGGCAGGCCGGCGGCGGGCTCCGCGGGTGTCTCCAGAACGGCCATCCCGCAGGCGCGGCCCAGGGTCACTTCCAGGCGGGCCTGATCCAGCGGCCGGGTATGGAAGTCGTAGCAGCTGTCCCGGATCAGGTCGCGCAATTCCGGGCTCGGCAACAGCACCGGATCGACCAGGGCGATCCACTTCACGTGCTGGTGTGCGTGGACGAAGTCGACGAGCTGCGATGGCAGGGAGCGTCCCAGATCCAGAAGGCCGACCCGAACCCCGCCCAGATCGGGCCAGGGCCGGGGCATCGGGAACGTCAGGCGGCGCAGATGCCAGGCACTCGAAAGCTGCGGCACGGGAGTCCCGGGATGCCCGCCCATGTCCAGCCAGGCGACTTCACGGGGTGTGTCCGAGGAACACATCCGGTAGATCTCCGCACCAAAGTCCCGCGCGTCTCCTTCAGCGACGAGGATCCCGCTGCGCCTTACGGGCCACAAGGCCCCGTTGATCTTTCCTGATCCGGACATGGTCTTCCCCGCGTGTCCGAAAAAATCCCTGGCTCCCCGGTCCCGGAGAGACGCCCGTCACGTTTCGGAGTATAGGCCGGCATCGTCAAAAAACCGTGACAAACAGAAAACAGCAGGCCGCCGCCGCAGAAACCTGTCGAATTCACGACACCCGCGCCCTCGCCACGGCCGGCTCAACGCCTTCCCTCGGGCCGCGACGATCATCCAGACACAACCGGCATGGACCGCATGACGATGGCTTGCGGGCGGGCACACCCGCCCGATCAAGGCGCCGGCGCCCGGGCGGGAAACAGGTGCCGAGGGACCCACCACAGGTACAGGGCCATGCCGACCAACTCCACCAGCGACTGGAACACCACCACGACCACCGCCAACTCCAGTCCCTGCGGCAATGCCAGTGCGATCGGGAGCACAACGAAGGAGTTGCGCGATCCCAGGCTGAAGGCGAGCACCCGCCCCTGTGCGACCGGCAGGCCGAACGCTCGCGCCAGCGCCCGCGCCAGCAGCGCCGCAACCACCAGGAAACCGGAAAAGATCAGCAACAACGGCAGCAGGACACCGACCCCGTCGAGCACCGTCTGGACCTGGGATGCGGCGACGATCAGCACCACCAGGGCCAGCAGCGGCACCGGCAACCACCCCAGGCCGGCGATCACGCGCCCGCGACCGGGATCTTCCCCGGCCCAGCGTTCGGTCAGATACGCCAGAACCAGCGGGACCAGGATCAGGCCGGCAAAGGCCTTCAGCACGTCTCCGCCGGCCAGCACCAGGGTGAACTCGCCACCGAAGAGCCACCACAGGTAGAGCGGCAACAGGGCGAGCTGCAGCAACAGCGAAAGGGGAGAAAAGGCGATCGCCCGGCGCGTGTCACCCCCACCCAGATGGGTGAAAGTAATGAACCAGTCGGTGCACGGCACCAGCAGCACCAGCGCGATACCCAGCAGGACCGCCGGACCGCCCGGCGCGACCTGAAGGATCGCCCAGACCAGCAGCGGGATCACCACAAAATTACCGATCACCGCCGCCGCGAGCAGGCGCGGCTCGCGAAACGCCGCGCCCAGATGGTTTAGCGGCGTCTGCGTGAACGTGGCGTACAGCAACAGCCCCAGCACCGGCCAGAGCACGGCATCCAGCATCGCCCCGAACTCCGGCTCGGACAGGCCCAGACCGAGCCCCAGGGCAATGGCCACCAGATAGATCAGTACCTGGTATTGCTCCAGGCGCGCGCGCATTCGCCAACGCCGCTCAAGGGCGGCGTACAGGAACTACCAGAGCCAGGTCTCGGGCTGCTCGATGGCGCGGTTATCGTTGTTGGCCAGCAGGCCCTTGATGCAGCGCACCAGCAGCCAGATGATCAGGGCCAGGAAGATCAGGAAGCCGATGCCGATGGGCGTGGTGATGGCTCCGATCACGGCAAACAGCAACCCGATCCAGAAGGTGCGGATCTGATAGGTGAAGTGGGAGACGCTGACGCTATCGGCCTCGCCACGCTTCATATAAGCGATGATCAGGCCGGCGATCGCGGTGAGCGCGGTCAGGAAGCTCACCAGGTACAGCACGTACACCACGGTGACCATCGTAACGTCCTTGCGCGGCCCGGCTGCGGGCTCGCTGACGTCGCTGCGCACGACTTCCGGCTTGGGATCTTCGGACACCTGGCACCTCCTGTGGGTTGGGTCACGCCGCCAACTTAACAGACTTGCCGGTTCCCTACCCGGGCCCGCCGAGCACGATGAGGACGATGCCCGCCAGGGCGAAGACGAAACCGGTCAGTTGCACCCGCGACATGCGCTCGGCCTGGAAAAAACGCGCCATCAGCGCGGTCGGGGCCGGCGACAGCGCCCCGGCCACCGCGATGATCGACAGCAGGCCCATGCGCACGGCCACGACAAAGGCGAGCGTCGCCGCGGCCTGGAACAGACCGGCCAGCGACAGCAGCACCAGCGTGGAGCGGCTCATCCCGGTCTGCGGCCGGCGCACCAGCATCACCGCCAGCAGCGCCAGCGCGCCCACCGCCGAGGTCGCCACCACCGGCCACAGCGGCGAGCCCGCCTCGGCCTCGTTCAGGAACACGAAGACCAGCCCGAAGCAGACGCCGGCGATGGTCGCGTCCACCAGCCCGCGCACCGGGTGCGCCCCCCGGGCCAGCGCCATCAGGCCACGCACGGGCTCGTCCAGGCGGCGTGGACTCGCCTTGCGCGAACCGCCGGAGATCATCCCGATCGCGATCACGATAGCCGCGATCCCGGCCAGCGCCAGCGGGCCCGGCTGCTCGCCCATCACCAGCCCGACCAGCAGCGGCACCAGGGCCGAGATCACGCCGGTCACGGCGGCGACCAGGCCCATCGAGCCCTCAGCCAGGCCGTGGTAGTAGGCCAGCAGCCCGAGGGCCAGGGCGAGCCCCGAGGCCCCGCCCCAGATCAGGGCCTGGGTCCCGGGCAGGCCCGCCAGCGGGAGAGCGATCACCAGCAGGACGACGGTGGCCAGGATCTGCGAATAGCAGGCGACCACCAGCGCCGGGATGCGCCGGGAGGCCAGGCCGCCAAAGAAGTCGCCAGCGCCGAAGCCCAGGGCCGTCAGCAGGCCGAGGAAAAAGGCCATGTCAGCCCCGGCCCGGGCTCGGAAGCCTCATGCGCGTGGCTTACTCGCCGGCCTCGTCGAGCAGGTCCTTCAGGGCCTCTTCGCTCCCGGCATGGCCAACACCGGTCACCACGCCCTCGCCATCCAGCAGGACCACGGTCACCTGTTCGCGCTCGTGCGGCAGGAAGCCGGCATCGGCCTCGCTGGAGGTCACCACGATGGAGTAGTCCCGCGCCTGCATGCGCGGCAGGACCACGTTCTGCATCGGCTGCGGCGGCATCTCGTGGATGTCGGCGATGTAGACGATCCCCTCGCGCTCGGCGGGGCTCATCTCGCTCAGGACCGCGTTGGCGACGCCGGCCGGGGCCGCCTCGACGGTCTTCAGGATCACGCGGGCATTGCCCGGCAGCTCGACCGGGTTCCCGTGCTGGTCATTCAGGCTGCGCTCGGGAAACGGCTGGCCCTCGGCGAACTCGGGCTCCGGACCGCCCCCGGACATGCAGCCGGCCACCAGCCCGGCGGCGAGCAGCAGGGCGGCGGGCAGAAGGGATCGGGCAACAAGCGACATGGCAGTTCTCCTGCGGATCGAGACATGGGATCGAAACACACGCGGGTACGCGCGGCAGCGGCGCCGATGGTAACGCATCGAGCGCGTCAGTAGACTGCAACCACCTTCACGGACGACCGCCCGCATGCTGCATTCGCTGATCAAGCTGCTGCGCCCGCACCAGTACATCAAGAACGGTTTCGTGTTCCTCGGCGTGGTGTTCGCGCACGAGTGGGGCGAACCCGGGACGGTGCTCGCCGCCAGCGTCACGTTCCTCGCATTCTGCGCGATCGCCAGCGCGGTCTACGTGCTGAACGACATCGTCGACGTCGAGGCCGACCGCCGCCACCCGACCAAGCGCGAACGCCCGATCGCCAGCGGCGCGATCGCGATCTCCACCGCCTGGGCGATCTTCGCCACCGCGGTCATTGTCGCGCTGGTCCTCGCGGCGCTGGTCAGCACCTGGGTGATCGCGCTGATCCTGACCTACCTGGTGCTGAACGTGGCCTATTCCTGGTCGCTCAAGCACATCGTGATCCTCGACGTGTTCAGCATCGCCGCCGGGTTCATGCTGCGCATCCTGGCCGGCACCCTTGGCCTGGGCATCGAGCCCTCGCAATGGCTGCTGCTGTGCGGGCTGATGCTGACGCTGTTCCTGGGCTTCGCCAAGCGGCGCGCGGAGCTCGCCGATGGCGCCATCGAACACACCCCGGATCAGGACGGGACGCGGCGCGTGCTGCACGACTACAGCGTCAGTCTCCTGGATCAGTTCATCGCCATCAGCGCCGCCTGCACCGTGCTCGCCTACGGGCTCTACACGGTCAGCGCCGAGACCATCGCGCTGCATGGCACGGATGGGCTGATCTACACCCTGCCGTTCGTGATCTACGGCATCTTCCGCTACCTGTTCCTGCTGCACGCGCGCGGCGCCGGCAACGACACCTCGCGCGACCTGGTCACCGACCCGCACCTGCTGGCCACGGTCGCGGTATGGATGGGTGTGACCCTCGCCGTACTCGCATGAATGCGGTCCTGCTCTCCGGCTGGCGCCTGCGCGCGGTGATGCTCTCGATCATCGTTGCCGTCGCGCTGTACCTCGGGGTCATGCTGTGGGCGGGGGCAGACGAGGTCTGGCGTGCCCTGAAGCTGGTGGGCGTCGGCGGCGTCCTGCTGGCCCTGGGGCTGTCGCTGGTGAACTACAGCCTGCGCTTCACCCGCTGGCAACTCTACCTGCGCACCCTGGGCCATGCCATCCCGACGCGCGCCAGCCTGCATATCTATGTGGCCGGCTTCGCCCTGACCACCACGCCCGGCAAGGCCGGCGAGGCCCTGCGCGGGGTGCTGCTGAAGCGCCGCCGGGTGCCCTACCCGGACAGCTTCGCCGCCTTCGTCTCCGAGCGCCTGTCCGACCTGATCGCGGTCGTGCTGCTGTCCCTGTTAGGCCTGACCCTGGTGGCCCAGGGCACCTGGCTGATCGCAGCCGGCGCGGCCCTCATCCTGGCGGCACTGATCGTGCTGTCCTGGCGGCGGCCGCTGGCCTGGCTGCAGCGCATCAGCGACCGCCCGGGCCAGCGTCTGTGGCGCAGCCTGCACCATGTCGCCACGATCCTGCTGCAGGCACGGCGCTGCCACCGCCCGGCCCTGCTGGCCGCGGCCACTGCCCTCAGCGTCATCGCGTGGAGCGCCGAGGCCCTCGCCTTCTGGTGGATCCTCAACGCCATGGGCTTCGAGGCCGGCTTCGCCTTTGCCGCTTTCGTCTTCGCCCTGGCCATGCTGGCCGGCGCGCTGAGCTTCCTGCCCGGGGGACTGGGCGGTACCGAGGCGGTGATGGTCGCCCTGCTGCTGTGGGCCGACATGCCGCCGGCCGACGCCATCGCGGCGACCATGCTGATCCGCTTCACCACCCTCTGGTTCGCGGTGATCCTGGGCCTGATCGCGCTGGCCACCAACCCCGAGGCGCGCGGCCACGAACACCCGGTGCAACCCCATGCGTAACGGTTCCTTTGTAGGAGGCCAGCCCCCTGGCCGATTGGGCGTGCGGTCGAGCTGTACCCGAGGGAATGTCGCACCCCCGGCAACCGGGGGCCTGCGGATGCGTGGACGCCCGCGCATTCACGCGCAGAGGATATTAGCTGCGCCCAATCGGCCAGGGGGCTGGCCTCCTGCAGGGGATCGCAACGACGAGGTGGGCGGGTGATGACTGCCAGCTGGAACCGCATCCCGCGGGTCGAACATGCCGCCGAAGTCGAGCTTGCTCACCGCGGCCGGCCGCTTCCCCCGGGCACGCCTCGCCCCCTGCTCGCCCACGGCCTCGGGCGCAGCTATGGCGACGTCTGCCTGAACCCGGGGGCCACCCTGCTGCATACGCCGGGGCTGGATCGCTTCGTGGCCTTCGACGCCACCACGGGACGGATCACCGCGGAGGCCGGACTGTCGCTGGATGCCCTGCTGCGCTTTGCGGTGCCGCGCGGCTGGTTCCCGCCGGTGGTGCCGGGTACCCGTTTTGTCACCCTCGGCGGCGCGGTGGCCAACGACGTGCACGGCAAGAACCATCACCAGGCTGGCACCTTCGGCGACCACGTACTCGGGCTGACCCTGCGCCGTTCCAACGGCCAGGTCCTGGAGGTCACCCGCGAGGCCAGCCCCGACTGGTTCGCCGCAACCGTGGGGGGGCTGGGCCTGACCGGACTGATCGAGACCGTGACCCTGCAGTTGATGCCGGTGCGCTCCGGCTGGATGCGCGCCTGGTCGCAGCGCTTCGACTCGCTGGATGCGTTCTGGGAGCTGAATGCGCAGGCCGAGCGCGAGTGGCCCTACACCGTCGCCTGGATCGACTGCCTGAACCCGGGCCCGAACGGCCGCGTCGGGCGTGGCATCTACGGCGCGGCACGCCACGCGGCCACCGCGCCTGTGCGCGGGGACTACCGCGAACGCCGGCGCAGCATCCCGCTGGACCCGCCCGTCTCGCTGGTCAACCGCCTGTCGCTGCGCGCCTTCAACCACCTCTATTACCGCCAGCCGGTGCACGCGACACCCCGTGCCGTGCACCACCAGCCCTGGCTGTTCCCGCTGGATGCGATCCGCCACTGGAACCGCATCTACGGGCACCAGGGCTTCTACCAGTACCAGTGCGTCCTGCCCCCGCATGCCGCACGGGACGGCGTGCAGGCCCTGCTGGATGCCATCGCCGCCAGCGGCCAGGGGTCGTTTCTCGCGGTGCTCAAGACCTTCGGCGACCGGCCCGCGCCGGGCATGCTGTCCTTTCCCCGCCCGGGTGCCACCCTCGCGCTGGACTTCCCGGAAAAGGGTCGCGACACCGCGCGCCTGTTCGCGCGCCTGGACGCCATCGTGCAGGAGGCCGGCGGTGCCCTGTACCCTGCGAAGGACGCGCGCATGCCGGCCGAAGTCTTCCGCCAGGGGTTCCCCGGCTGGGAGGCCTTCGCCGAGTATGTGGACCCCGAATTCTCCTCCGGCTTCTGGCGCAGGGTGACCGCATGAACCCGATGAACAACGTTGTCCTCTTTGGTGCCACCTCGGCCATTGCCTCCGCGGTGGCGCGGGAGCTGGTAGACACCGGCGCCCGGCTGTTCTGCGTGGCCCGCGACGGCGACGCCCTGGAGGCCCTGCTGGCCGACCTGCGGGTGCGCGCCGACGACCCGGAGGGCACCCGCATCCTCGGGGCCCGCGCCGATCTGGCCGATATCGACGGGCACGCGGCGCTGTGGCAGCAGGCGCAGGAGGCCCTGGGCGAGGTGGACAGCGTACTGCTGGCCTGGGGCACCCTGCCGGACCAGGCGGCCTGCAACGCCTCGGTGGACGCGACCCTGCAGGCGATCCACGTCAACGGCACCAGTGCCATCGCCCTGCTCGCGCTGATTGCCCCGGACTTCGAGGCCCGGGGCCGCGGCGTTATCGCCGCCATCGGCTCGGTCGCCGGGGATCGCGGGCGCCAGAGCAACTACGCCTACGGCACCGCCAAGGGCATGCTCGCGATCTACCTCCAGGGGCTGCGCAACCGCCTGTTCTTCAGCGGCGTGGACGTGGTCACGCTCAAGCCCGGCTTCGTGCGCACCCCGATGACCGAGGGCCTCAACCGCGCCGGCGCCCTGTGGGCCGAACCGGAAACGGTGGCCCGCGGCATCGTCCGTGCCATGCGCCGCGGCCGCGACGTCGCCTACCTGCCCGGCAAGTGGTGGGTGATCATGACCATCATCCGCCTGATCCCCGAATACCTGTTCAAGCGCCTGAAGCTGTAACCCTGAAGCCATAACGATGAACCGGAATGACACGCGGCCGATCGTGCTGTTCGACTTCGACGGCACCCTGACCCGGCGCGACAGCCTGTTCCCCTTCCTGCGCCACGCACTGGGGACAGCGGCCTTCCTGCGCCGGCTGCCGGACTGCCTCCCGGCGCTGATTGGCCTGGCACTGAAGCGGCTGTCCCATCAGGACGCGAAGGAGGCGGTGCTGACCCGTATGCTGGCCGGCGAGACCCTCGCCCACCTGCAGGCCAGGGGCCGTGAATTCGCCGATCGCGGCCTGGACCGCCTGCTGCGCCCGGCCGGGATGCGCGCCCTGCGGGCCCATCGAGATGCAGGCCATGACTGCGTACTGGTCTCCGCCTCGCTGGATGTCTGGCTGCAACCGTGGGCCGAGCGCTACGGGCTCACCGGCGTGGTCAGCTCGCGCCTCGCGGTGGATGACGCCGGTCGCGTCACCGGGCGCCTGGACGGCACCAACTGCCGGGGCGCCGCCAAGCCGGCGGCGGTCGCCGCCTGGCTGGCCACCCTGCCCCCGGACGAACCGGTCGATCTGGTCGCGGCCTACGGCGACAGCGCAGCTGACCAGCCGCTGCTGGCGATGGCCGGCAGCGGTTACCGCCTGCGCCGGGGCCGCTTCCGGCGTGTCCACGGGCCGTCGGTAGAGGGGGCCCCCGAGTGAACCCGACAACCACAACCTGGCCCTGGCTCGCCCGTCACTACGGCGCGATTATGCTGGCCGTGCTGCTGGTCAAGATCGGCATGGCCTGGGCCCTGCCGATCACCGGGGACGAGGCCTATTTCCTGATCTGGGGACAGAACCCGGATCTCGGCTACTACGACCACCCGCCGATGATCGGCTGGTGGCTGGGCGCCATCCTGCCCCTGTCGGAGCACCCGCTGGCCATCCGTGCCCTGGGTATTTTCGTCTCCATGGCACCGGCGCTCGCGATCTTCCTCTGGTGGCGGCATACCGATCCAGTCCGCGCGCGCCTTGTGTCGCTGCTGGCGCTGTTCATGCCGCTGTTCTTCATCGCGGTGATCACCGCGACGGACACCCCGCTGATCCTGTTCAGCCTGCTGGCTACCGGCCTTGCCTGGCAGGCCCTGCGCACCGGCGCCGCGCACTGGTTCCTGCTCGCCGGCCTGGCCCTGGGGCTGGCGTTCCTGTCCAAGTACTTCGCGGTCCTGCTGGGGATTGCACTGGGGCTGCATATCCTGCTGTTCGCGCGGCAGCACTGGCGCGGCCTCCTGCTGATCATCCTCGGCGTGGTGCCGGCGGTGGCGCTCAATCTGTACTGGAACTGGGGCAACTGCTGGTACAACGTGATGTTCAACATCGTGAACCGGCACGGCGACGGCGGCTTCGACCCCGGCAACTGGCTGACCTACGCAATCCTGCTGGTCTACCTGTTTACGCCCTGGCTGCTGTGGTTCTACGCGCGTCAGTGGCGGGCCCTGGCTGCCGGCATCCGCACGCACCAACTGGGCGTGTTCCTGTCCGCCGGACTGATCCCGCTGATCCTGTTTGCCCTGCTCGCCCCGTTCAAGAGCATCGGGCTGCACTGGCTGGCCGCCTTCGCCCCGTTCCTGCTGCTGCCGGCGCTGTTCCTGAGTGTGCGCGCACTGACCATCAGCGTCTGGCTCTCCGGGGCCCTCGCCGTGCTGCATGCGATCGCGATCCTGACCCTCGCGCTGATGCCCGTGGAATGGCTGAAGGGCCAGGACCGCTACGCCGATGCGGTGTTCTACCTCACCCCAGAGTCGGTGGCCGAGGTGGTCAACGAATACGAAGCGGAGTGGCACATCTTCACCCGCAGCTACTCGCGCTCGGCGGTGCTCGCCTACTACGCCGGGCGCGAGGTCGGCGTGTTCGGCCCCGGGTCCCACTATGGCCGCCAGGACGACCTGCTGACCGACTTCCGCGCCCTCGATGGCGCCAACCTGCTCTACGTGCCCACCCGGGGCGAGCTGGACCCGGCGCACGTGGAGCCCTTCTTCGACGAGGTGCGCGTACGCGAAGTCACCATCCGCGGCGTCGAATGGACCCTCGCCGAAGGCCGCGGCTTCGACTACGCCGCCTACCACGACCAGGTCCTCCAACCGATACTCGAGCGCTACTACGACTTCCCGGCCTGGCTGCCGGAGGGCCGCTGCGCCTTCACCGACCGCTACACTCGCGAGACGGACTAAGCCCCCGGAAAACCGCTCCTGCAGGGCTCACGCCAGGTTGTAGCGATGCATCTTGCGCCAGAGGGTCGTGCGGTCCATCCCCAGTTCCCGAGCCGTCCGGGTTCGGTTACCAGCGTTCGCGATCAGGGCCTCGCGCAGGCGGCGGGCTTCCGCATCTTCCGAGGCACGAGCCAAGCTGTCTTCGGCAACCGCATCGGGCGGGCTCGTCGTGTCGGCACCTTCGCCATCATTCGACGGCAGGTTGGCGGCCGCCGACTGGATGCCGGAGGTTGCTTGCACCAGTGGATCGGACAGTTCGAAGTCACGAATCTCGCCGTTGCGTGAGCGCAGGCACATGCACTGGAAGGCATTCTCGAGCTCGCGAAAGTTTCCGGGCCACGAGTACGCCATCAGCTTGCTCCGCAGATCGGACGCGAGACGGACTTCATTGGCCGACTCGAACTCATCGAGCGCCTGCTGCAGGTCGAGAGGGCGCTCGCGCAGCGGCGGAAGGAAAACCGTCGCTACGGCAAGGCGGTAGAAGAGGTCGCTGCGAAACTCGCCAGAAGCAACAAGGGAACGCAGATCCTTGTTGGAAGCGGCCACGACGCGTACGTCAACGATCCGGGACTGATTCTCGCCGACCCGCTCGAAGGTGCCGTCCTGAACTGCTCGCAGCAGCTTGGCCTGCAGTTTCGGGCTCATCTCTCCGATCTCGTCCAGGAACAGCGTACCCCCATGGGCCGCCTCGAACCGCCCCTCGCGGTCGTTCACGGCTCCGGAGAAGGCCCCGCGAACGTGGCCGAACAGTTCCGACTCCAGGAGTTCTTCCGGGATGGCGGCGCAATTCACCTCGACGAAGGGTTTTCCCGCCCGCGGGCTGAGCCGATGCAGGGCGCGTGCGACGCGCGTCTTGCCGGTGCCGGACTCGCCCAGTATGACCACACGCACGTCACTGCCGGCCACCTTGCGGGCAAACGCGAGTGCCTTGCGGCATTCCCCGTCCAGCGAGCGCAGGGTATCCGTCGGCCAGGCCCGGGCCGTGGTCAGCGTCTCCGACTCTTCGCTACGCCGTCGCAGGGGTTGCAGGGTGATCAAGCGTAGCCGCTCGTCGCCCTGCATGCGCACCGACTGCTCGATCACGCGCAGCGGCAAGGACTCCCCGTCAAGGTCGACGGACAGCGTGAAATCCACGTTCGCCATGGGTCCGGCATGAGCGTTCGTACTCGCATCATCCAGCGCTTGGCGCAGATCGAGCGGCCCCAGGCGGGCCAAGGTGAGAGGGACGTTTTCCGGAAGGTTGAAGAGGGTATGGAAGGCAGGGTTACCGAAGACCACGTTGTCTTGATCATCGACGATGATGTGCGGGTCTCGACTGTGTCGAATGCAGATCTTCGCCAATTCCGTTCCGGTCATGTCGCCTCCCGCCCCACAAGACGTTGGTGGGGACCGGCGGGACGTTACATGCAGATTTTATTTCACCGCAACTATTTGCAGACATCTGTGAGGGACTTTGCCGGCTGCCGGATCAAGGCCCGATGCGTTGCACTGTTGCGGATCCATGTTGCGAAAGCGTTGCAACGAAAGTCCACGTAAAAAAAATACCTTATCAACGGAGACCCGCGGCCACGCACGCCTCTCGGTCAATGGCACACCAATTGCTGACTTCCCCGGAAGGATGATTCGTCCGCTGGCCGCCGTGTGTGCCCCCTCTCTCCAGGCTACGCGTCTTCCAGTGAATCGTCCGAACTATGGAGAGGGCCTGGAAGTGCCGTCGTAGCCGTTCTTCGCGGATGAATCGATGACCGGGCCCAAGGCGGTGCGGGCCGGAAGCCCGCTCCCTCCGGTCGAACGGAGGGCTGTTTGCCATGTTTGTTCTCCTTTCGGCCTGCTCCGTGGGAGCGGGCCTCTTTTGGAGAGCAGGATGGCTGCCAAGCCGAAATACAGGGCGCTTCGCCCGCGTTCCCGGGGGCCAGGGGGCCCACACCGGAAGCTCGGGCCACGTTCCCGGGATGCGCAACGAGCGGGCTTGATCCCGCCGGCGCGATAACGGTCCGGACCATGCAGCCGGATCCGAGGATGAAGGCAGTTATCGAAAGCTGTCGCCCAATGAATCAGCCATTCGATACAGAGGAGTCTGTTCATGAAGACGCGAACCTACATCGCGGGGTTTTTTTCCGCGCTCGTCCTGACCAGCGCGGCTCCAGCCGTGTCCGCCGATACCAGCGACGAGATCACCCGGGGCCAGTTGATGGCCGCTTCCTGTAAGGCCTGCCATAACGCGGCAGGTGCCAACGACGGCGTCACTAATTTGTCCACCCTTTCGGAAAACCTGATCGCCAGCCAGATGCGCGCGTTCCGGGATGACCAGCGCGATGGGACGATCATGAATCGTCACGCCAAGGGATACACCGATGAAGAAATCGACGCCATGGCAGCGCACTTCGGCCATCAATAACAGGGGATACATCATGAGTCATTTCACGCGACGCAGTTTTCTTAAGGTGGCCGGAATCACCGGGGCCGCGACATTCACTGGCATTGGCTGTGCGCCCAGCGATTCACAAGCATCCAACGGCGCCCATGTGGTAGTGGTCGGGGGCGGCTCTGGGGGAGCGACCGCCGCGAAATATCTGAAACAGTTTTCGCCGACCCTTCGAGTCACGCTGATCGAGCCCAACGCCACGTACTACACCTGTTACGGGAGCAATTGGGTCCTCAGTGGTTTTGCCTCGATGGACGACATCGCTCAGACCTACGACAGCCTGCGCGACAATCATGGCATCGAGGTGGTGGCGGACCGCGTGACGGCCGTCGACGCCGAGAACCGTCGCGTTCACTTGCAAGGCGGCGACCGGGTCAGCTACGACCGCCTGATCATGTCGCCCGGCATCGACTTCAACTACGATTCGGTAGAGGGAATCAGCGAATCCGATGCGGAAGCGATTCCCCATGCCTGGAAGGCTGGCGACCAGACCCGCCTGCTGCGCGATCAGCTAGAGGAAATGCCGAACGGCGGCGTGTTCGTAATGGTCGCGCCACCCAATCCTTTCCGCTGCCCCCCGGGACCCTACGAAAGGGTCTCGCTGATCGCACACTACTTCAAGCAACACAAGCCGCGGTCGAAGATCATCGTGCTTGACGCCAAGGACGGCTTCTCCAAACAAGGCCTGTTCGAAGAGGGCTGGGCAGAGCACTACGGTGACATGATCGAATGGCGCGCGGCATCCGAAGGCGGTCTGGTCGAAGCCGTGGATGTGGCCGAGAAAACGGCCCGCGCCGACAGCGGGTTCGAGCGCGTCAAGGCTGACGTCATGAATTTCATTCCTCGCCAGCGGGCCGGAAAAATCGTCCGTGACGCGGGGCTGGTCAACGACGAAGGCTGGGTACCGGTCAATCAGCAGACCTTCAAGACCGAGGCCGATGCCAATATCTACGTCCTGGGCGACGCCAGCGTGGCCGGCGCCATGCCGAAGTCCGGCCATTCAGCCAACAACCAGGGCAAGATCGTTGCGGCGGCGGTTGTCCGCGAATTGGCGGATCAGGAGCCGTTGAATCCTTCCTCGGCCAATACTTGCTATAGCTTGGTGACCCCGGACCACGGGATCAGCGTGGCTGCGGTATACCAGTACAAGGACGGAGCGCAGTCCGGCGTTGAAGGTGCCGGCGGCGTGAGTCCCTCCGGAGCCAGCGAAGAGTTCCGTGCCCGCGAAGCCGGATACACGCAAGGCTGGTACAACGGCATCACTGCGGACATCTGGGGCTAGCAAACCGCAAAGCATTGTGCTGGCGGCGTTTCAGCTTCAGCCGGGGACAAGCGACGCTTGTCCCCTTTTTTTGTGTAAGATCTACCAACACCTGTACAACTCCTTTGCACTCTCCTTACAAACGACAGACACAAGTCGACGGAGCCACCATGTCGGACGAACTTCCACGCAAAGCGGAATCAGAGGCGCTGTCACACCTCGAGGCGCTGGATTTACCGCTCGAGCGCGATCTCTTCCTGCGCAAATTGATATCGGAACTGGCCTTCGCCCTGGAAAAGACCGTCGGCGTGGAGGAGGCATCCGGTTTTATCAGCCTCGTGGGGCAGGCAATCGGTGAATGGATCAACCAAGAGTACCGCGATGCCTACGGCCAACCCCGATTGGATCCCGTCCAGCTCGCGGCCGTATGCGTCGATCTGAAACGACGCATTCAGGGCGATTTCTTCGTGATCTCGATTGACGCGGAAAAAATCATCTTAGGGAATCGCGCATGTCCCTTCGGCAACGCTGTAAAGGGTCGTCCTTCACTCTGCATGATGACTTCCAACGTCTTCGGAACCATCGCGGCGGAGAACCTTGGGTACAGCAAGGTCCGAATCGATGAATCGATCGCTCAAGGGCACGCCGGTTGCAAGGTCACACTCTTTCTCACAGAGGGCGCCGCGGTGGGTGTTCAAGGTCGCGAATACTATGGCTCGTGAACCAGGCCGTGCGAACGAGGTAACCGGAACATGAGTGACCTGTTTCGGAAAGCCTACGACCCTCTCGACGAATGCGCATTACTGGTTTCGTCATGCGGAACAATTTTAGCTTGCTCTCGGTCACTCGCCAGGCGGCTCGAACGGTCACCGGCGGAACTCACTTCTACACCGCTCACATCCTGGCTCGAAGATGGCTCGGATCTCGGCCCGGACGATGTGACGAACCTGCTGGCACGGGCCCAGCGAACGCCAGAACCCGTACCTATCCCCGTGCGCCTCGCGAATCACGCCACGCGATTAGGTGGGCATCGAAGCAAAGCCTTCCGCGCCCCAACGGCATTCGTTGACCATGCAGGTTCCGGTGTCGTGATCGTCTGGGTATCGAGCGAATCCGGCTGGGATCGCAAGTTCGCCCTGCTGAACGAGGAATTGGAAAAGACCCGCGCACTACATCAGCAGATCCGCGCCGAGCGGGATCTGGCTGAACAACGGAGGGAGACCCATCGCATAACGCTGGAAGCGCTCAGCGAAGGCGTCCTCACAGCTGCACCTTCCGGGAAAATAACCTTCATTAATGACGCCGGGTGCAAGATGCTCGGGTTGACCCGCGCGGCGCTCGTGGACTGCCCAGTGGATGACTGCATGGCGTTGTACGCGGACGTTCGAGACATCTCTCTTATCCAAACGCAGGAAGACCTCAAGGAACGCATCGCATCCAGCAGCATCAGCACGGGATCCTTTCTTCTCGCGAGCGCCGACGGAGGGATTCGTAGCGTCGAAATCGAAAAAAAGGACTTTGACGAACACGTTCGAATCGGCAGCGTTTTTGTGCTCCGTGACGTCACGGCCGACCGAATTAATGAGCGCCAGCTCGAGTATCAAGCGACGCATGACCACCTGACGGGTCTGACGAATCGTCACCACTTCGAAATCGCTGTGAAAGAGCGTATCGCCCGCCGTGATCCGGCCGGGCCGAAGACGGCGGCACTGATTGCGCTCGACCTGGATCGCTTCAAGCTGGTTAATGACAGTGCCGGCCACGCCGCGGGCGATCAGCTGCTGCGAATGGTGAGTGAAGCGCTGCGCCGCCACCAACGTAGCAGCGATGTGGTCGTACGGCTGGGCGGTGACGAATTCGCCATGTTCATGCCTGGTGTAGGCCGGAGGGAACTGCCAGCCATCATTACCCGGCTCATTCAAAATATCGCCTCCATCCGCATCCCCTGGGGCGACGGCGTGATTTCGTCTTCAGTGTCAGTGGGTGCGACGATGTTCACCCCGGCCACCGAGCCCCTTGACCGTGCGCTGCAAAAGGCCGATATGGCCTGTTATGTGGCGAAGAACCAGGGGCGTAACCAGTTCCATATTTTCACGAATTCCGACGAGCTAAACGAGGTCGCCGGGTCCAGCGAGCTCGAGATCCTTGCCAGAGTGCGCAGCGCGCTGGAGCAAGGCACCTTCTTTCTCGAATTCCAGACGATCCAGGCCCTCGGACAATCACGCCCCCCGATGGTCGAGGCGTTGCTCCGAATCCATGATGCAAAAGGCCTGCTCATGCCCGGACAATTCATTCCACTGGCGGAAACGTACGATTTAATGCCGGACGTCGATGCTTGGGTTGTGCATCAGGTTCTCGAACGCCTCGGACAGGAGAACGATTTTCGGGCGGCCGGAGGAATGGTCTCCGTCAACGTATCGGGGCGGTCATTGAACAACAAGGCATTCCTCAAGGCGATCACGGAGACCTTGAAACGCTTGCCCGAGTGTGCACATCACCTGGTCGTCGAGATTACAGAGACCGCCGCCCTGGAAAGTCTTGATCGGACGTCCGAGATCATCGGGCAACTGAGCGTACTTGACGTTCATTTCGCGATCGATGATTTCGGGTCGGGCTACAGCAGTTTCAGCTACCTCAAAGCCCTGCCCGTCAGCTTCGTCAAGATCGATGGCGAGTTCGTCCGTGACATGCGGAACGACCGCATGAGTAGCGCCATGATTCGAGCCATCAACGAGATCGCTCACTCCGTCGAGCGCTTGTCGATCGCCGAGTATGTCGAGGACGAGGAGACCCTTGTGACGCTGAGATCGATGGGGGTCGACTACGGGCAGGGGTTTCTTCTCGGTCATCCAACCACGTTCGAAGAAGCGGTCAGTTCACCGCCCCTTAAAGTTAGCGGTGACGAGATTTCTCCACAATCGCGCTCCGGTGACATCGAACGAGCCCCCCCTAAGCAAGGCAGAACGTCGCAAATTACTGATGAATAATGTCAGAACGCATTTCTGCCAGCTTCCGTAGAAGACGGTTTTGAGCGGCAAGCGGGACACGCGCCGTGTCCATCGCGGTGATGAGATTTTCCACTAGGGCGTTGAACTCGGCCTCGGTAATCTCCATGCCGCCATGCACAAGCTCCATGCTTTCTCCGGAGTATTCACAGGGCCCGCCCGAAATATCGCAGATCTGCTCAACCAGAAGACGCCTGAAGCGCTCGACGTTCGTTTCGGCGAACTGTTCCACAATGCGCAAATCGCGCGAGATTTCGACCAACAGCTCCTCAACGATGAGGTCAATGCCACCCAGTCCTCCAAGTTGCTGAAACAGACGGTCATCACGTTCAGATTCGTCCGCCAAGATCTGCGCCGGAGCGATCAAGGACAGTGCGACCATGCTCGCCGCGACGCTGGCTACCCATCGATTCATCGGTATTCCCCTAAAAGCTTGCCTGGAGGGACACGTAAGCCCCGGACTGACGTTCCAGACCCGCTACCGAACCGAGATCCACGAATGCACCGATGACCGAGAAGTTCTTGTTCGGGAAATACCCAATAAACACGTCCCACCAGTCATCCTCGTCGACCCCCGAGAGATTCGCTCGCTTCTGCCGATACTCAACGCCAACGGCAGTGTTACGACTCAGAAACAGGGCCGCAGAGGCCTCCCCGACCAGCCGGTGGCTATCGTTCTCTGCACCCCCGAATCCCAGGAGCCCCGTCTCATTCGCATTCGTCGCCCGCACGGTACCGTTCAACAACAGACTGCGGCCACCCGGTCCCGCCAGGAAGAGTTTGCTAGCCGACAGGTAGACATCGGTACCAGAACTCGAACGCGCCCCCAGCGCAGAAGGGATCACGAAATCCTGCTGACGCTTGTGCTGCACCCCCAGGGAAATCTGTGGCATATCCGTATAGATCAGATCGCCAGCCAGGCGCATCTTGGCCCCGAATACGTTCTGCCGCACCTGGGCATCCAGCGGACCCACGTCCAGTCGTTGATGCCCGAAGCTGACCTCGAAGCGGTTGTTGAATCCCGCGCTGAGCGCCAGGACCGACAGGTCGAGATCGCGCGTCGTGGCGTAAGAGACAGTGGCATCCGCGCCAAACTCGTCCTCGGCCCCATAGCCGGCAATCACGGCCCAGGGGACGATCCCTCCGCCAGCGGCACCCTCGATCTGAGTCCCACCGCCAGTGGCCAGCAGCCGACCTCCGGTATCCGATGATGCCGGAACGGATACCCCAATCAGGGTCATTCCGGCGATCCATCCCGCTGTGATCCTGCACCAGTGCATCATCGCTGCGTCTCCCGTAGCTTGTGTTCTTGTGATTCTGGCCTTGCGCCTATGACCGAGCGGCAAGCCATTCCTGGTAGGCCATTGCGGACAACGGCTTCGCAATACCAAAGCCCTGGGCATAGTCGCAGCCAAAGCTTGCAAGCTGCTCGCGAACAGCGTCCGTCTCGACACCCTCGGCGACCACGGTCATGCCGAAATCGTGACCAATACGAATCATGGCCTGAATGACTCTCCAAGCATCCTCACTATCGTCGAGGCGCAGCAGGAATTCCCGGTCGATCTTCAACTCGTCTGCCTGGACACGCTGTAGTTGTGCCAGGGACGAATACCCGGTGCCAAAGTCGTCGATCGAGATCGCCAGACCCAGGGATTTGAGCTCCGCAACCGTGGCCAGGGCCTGGTCCAAATCCTCCATCAGGTAGGTTTCGGTCACCTCGACCACCAATCGACCCGCGGAAACGCCGTGGGCGTGCAGAATATCGCCAATCCGGGTGGCCAGACGCTCATCCTGGAGATCCCGTCCGGAGAGATTGACCGATAGTCGTACGTCCAGCCCGGAACCCTGCCAATCGGCAATCTGACCGACAGCGCGCTCCAGTACCCAGTCGGTTAGATCGGTGATGGTGCCCGACTGCTCCGCCAGGGGAATGAACTCGGCCGGCGAAATGTTTCCCAGCTGGGGATGCGTCCACCGCAGCAGTGCTTCAGCCTGGTTAGCCAGGCCTTGACGCAGGTCCAGCTTGGGCTGGAACGCCAATTCCAGCCCTGTCGCCGCTTGGCTGAGGGCTGCCTGAGATCGCACCGCATCCGCCAATTGGCGCAGGGCCGCAACGATCTCCAGCGATCGCATATACCGGTCCTCTTCGCCCGTGACATAGATACCAAAGGGCTGTCGATCACGCTTCGCCCGGTTCAGGGCGATGTCGGCCCGACGCAGGATGACTTCGACCGAGTCGCCATCTTCCGGCGCACCCACTAGACCGGCGACGACTTCGAGTTCAATGCTGGCATCGTCGAACACATAGGTACCGTTGATCTGTGCAAGAAGCCTCTCGCCCTCCGTGCCGCAATCCACCACCGCGCGTTCGGATATCCAGACAAAGACATCACCTCCCATGCGTGCCACCAGCATTGGTTCGAGCTCGCGCATTCGCTGGGCGACGGCCTGCAGTAGACGGTCGCCCACAGCCGGTCCCAACAGGTTGTTGATCTCGCCAAAGTCACGCAGGTCGATCAGCGCGACCGTCAGCCTCCGATCCGCGCCGAGTGCTGCCAGCTCGTCGGCGAGATCGATCGTCAGGCGCGTGCGATTGGGGAGTTGAGTCAGGGGATCGTGATAAAGACGATAGAGCAGCTTGTCCTCGCGATCCCGGACTGCCTCGCTCATCGCATTAAAGGCCCGTCCAAGCTGTCCGATCTCGTCACGGCGACGCGTGGGGACCGGTATGTGGTACGAGCCGGCGGCAATCTCGCGTGCCCGCCCGGCTAGATCGGAGACCGGGCGCGAGATGAGCTTTCCCATCCACAAGGCGGACAGGATAGCCAGTAACAGCGCCAGTCCACCGATCAGCAGCATCTGGTCACGCAGGGTGAAGTACGCGCTCATGGCTTCGGACAAGTCGTTCTCGAGCATCGCCAATGGCGCACCGGCATAGGTGGGATCCAGGCTCACCACGTGAACCAGCCCGTCGTCCGAGACATCGGAAAAATTCGGCCTGGGTTCTTCAGCCTCACGGGCGCCATCCAGCGCATCCGGCCGAGTGCGCGGAATTTCTCCGCCGAGCAACCGCCGGGAATCCGCCAGGGGTTCAGAACGTTCCTCGTTCGCAGACCAGATACTGACGTGTTGCCCTGTCAGGCTGTGGATGCGCCGGGCATAGGCATCATCGATATGGAACGCAAAACCCGCCCAGCCAATTTGCTGCGGTGCCCGCACGGGTACCAGCACCGTCTCGTAGGCTTGACCGGCCAATTCGTAAATACCCGCCGAACCATTAAAGCGGCGTGCCTGCTCGATCAGGGTGGGTGCCAGGAAATCCGCATCTGCGGGGACGGCGTCATCGTCCGTCGTTGCCACGACCTGACCCTCCGGATTCAGAACGAAACCGAAGTCGGCCTGAATCCGTTGACCAAAATTATCCAGCGCCGACCGCATGGTCGCGGCGTCACGGCTTGCGACCGTTTGGCGGAACCCAAAGTCGTTCGCGGTGATCTCCGCGTTTTGCAGCGCCGTCGAGAGATCCGCAAGCAAGAGTTCCTCGAAAACGCTTGCGGCCACCTCCAGTGCGCGTTGTCCCTGGTTGATCGCCGTATTCTGGGCAGCCGTCAAAACGGCCAGCGTACCCCCTGCAACCACCACCAGGAGGACGACCGCGATCGACAGGAAAATCCGGGTTGCGAAACTGTTCAGCACAGGGATTCGCTAGGGCGACCGAAAACGGCGAAACCGCTGCTGCAGGCCGTCAGGCTCACTACTTTCGTGATCGTGACGGGCGGCAGGGGTCGGCGTAACACTTATTTCCAGTTCGACAATGGATTCATCGCGGCCTTCCAGGCGCGAAAGGTCAAGCGTTTTTGTGGATCCCTCGGCACGTGGGTGCCAGAAATACACGGTCGTTGCAGCGGTAGGCAATCGGTCAAGCCGCGCGCGGCCATCGGGTCCTGTATGCGCAAACACCGAGGTATCGACAACGTAGATATAGCCCAGCATGCGGTCATGGATGTTGCAACCCAGGACGACTTCACCGGCTTTTTCGAAATAGACCGGCTCTGCAGGTACACCCGAGTAGAGGGGCAACTCGAAGGACTTGGCCTCCGAAAACGAGTACACGTGATGCCGAACGTCGTCGCTATTCGGAAAGTCGACCTCGGCGCCGCGCTGAACAGGAAGCACGTGTGGCACGAACGCATGATCAACCTGGTCCATAATGGCAGGTGCTGCGGGACCCATGTCCTCATCGGGCAAGACGTACACGACAACATCCGCCAACGGCTCGCCATGTTGGTCGGATACCGCGAACGCAATCCCATCGCGGGTATCCGCGAAGACAGGACTGCCTGCAAGGACACATCCAACAAGAAAAAACCTTTTTCGGCAGAAGGCCGCGAACCAGGAAAATCGCTTACATCGCTTGTCCAACACGCGTTACCTCGTCCTAGTAGCCGTGGTGTCGGCGCATAGAATCCCAGCATGCCGCGCTTCTGCCCCTAACCCGCAAGGCACGCTCGCAGACTTGGTCGGATTATTCAAGCGGGCGATCCCTGCCTGCGCTCATGATCGGCATCGCCGGACAAGAGCGCAGGCAACTGCAATACTCCGATAGGTCCCTCACTCAAAGCCAGTTCGAGGCAATACCTTGCTCGGCGCGATAGAGTGGAGCTTTATTCAAATATCGGAGACACCTCGACTCATGCATAAGGCCATCCAGTGCGTTCACCGCGGACCCTTCATCGCTCTTCTCGCCCTTCTCCTCGTGGGCTCCGCTGTGCCAGGGGCGGCACAACAGATGGGACAACCCGGGCAGCCGCAGCAGATGCAGCAGCAGGAGCCGGAGACCACGGTCTACCAGGACTGGGAGGTGGCGTGCATCGACACGCCACAAGGCGAGCGTTGCCGGATGCAGCAGACGCTGGAGATCCAGGACGAGCAGGCGCAGGGGCTGTTCCTGCAGGCGACCGTGCGCCGCGAGGGCGAGCAGCACATCATCGAGATCCTGGTACCGCTGGGCGTCGACCTGCGCCCCGGCATCCGCATGCAGGTGGACGATGCGGGCGAAGAGATGGATGCGGGCTACGTGACCTGCGTGCAGCAGGGTTGCGTCGCCGGGCGCGAACTGAACAGCGAACAGATGAGCGCGCTGCGCGGCGGGCGCGCCCTGACCGTCGCCTTCCGTGCCCTGCACCAGGAACAGCCGTTCGTGTTCGACGTATCCCTGATGGGCTTCACTGACGCCAGCAACCAGCTGTAATAACCGGCGGCGCACCAGCGACCCCACCCAGCGATCACACGATGGCGCGCGCCTCGGTCCCGTCCCATGCCGGCCGCAGATTTGCCGGTCGCGGCCGGTCGCGGGCACGGCGGGCACTGGCCACCGCCGCGGCCGCCGCACTGCTCTGGTGGGTCCTGGCCGGCAGCGCCGCCCTGCTGGAACCCCTGGCCCTGCTCGCAATCATCCTGGCCGCGGTCGCGAGCCTGCTGCTGCCGGCCGGACGGCCGCTGCCGTTGCGACCCGGCGCGCTTCCGGGCCTGCTGGGGTTCTTCCTGCGCAGCTCGTTCCTCGGCGGGCTGGACGTCGCCCGCCGCGCCCTGCACCCGCGCCTGCCGATCCGCCCGGCCTTCCTGAGCTACCGCACGGAGCTGGCCCACGGCCCGCCCCTGACCCTGTTCATGGCGGTCGTCAGTCTGCTGCCCGGCACGCTCAGCGTACGCCTGGAGGGGCGCCTGCTGACCCTGCATGTGCTGGACCGGGACGCCGATACGCGGGCGGCACTGATCGCCCTGGAACAACGGATCCGTGCGGCATTCCACGACCCGCGTGACCGCCGCGCCAGTGACGACGGAGCCGCTCCATGAGCCTCTTCTATTTGGCCGCCGCCCTGTTCCTGCTCGGCACCATACTGCTCGGACTGGTCCGCGTGCTGCGCGGCCCGGGTTCCGGCGACCGCATGCTGGCCGCACAACTGTTCGGCACCACCGGGGTCACGATCCTGCTGCTCCTGTCGCTGGCACTGGAGGCATCCGCCCTGGTGGACGTGGCACTGGTCTTCGCCCTGCTGGCTGTCGTGGCCGCGGTGGCCTTCGTCCGCCAGCACGGTCTGCCGGAACCACCGGATACCCCGATCCACCGCCAGCCGCCGGACACCCCCGGCCCCGAGAGGCGCCACGATGATCGCTAACGCACTGACCGTGATCCTGATCCTCGCCGGACTGGTGTTCTTCGCGGCCGGCACCGCCGGGCTGCTGCGTTTTCCCGATGTCTATTCGCGCCTGCACGCCCTGACCAAGGCCGACAACGTCGGGCTCGGGCTGGTGATACTCGGACTGATGTTCCAGGCCGGCGGACCGGCGGACATCCTGAAGCTGCTGCTGATCTGGGTGCTGGTACTGGCGGCGGGGACCACGGCCGCGCACATGGTCGCGCAACGCACCTGGACCCACGGGGAGTTCGAGTCGGACCGATGAACGCCCTGCTGGTCCTCTTCGATCTGGTCCTGCTGGCCGGCATCGTCGGGGTGGCCTGGCGCTGCCTGGCGAGCACCGACCTGTTCCGGGCCGTCGTCCTGTTCATCACCTTCGGGCTGCTGCTCGCGCTGGCCTGGGTGCGGCTGGAGGCGCCGGACATCGCGCTGGCCGAGGCGGCCATCGGCGCGGGCATCACCGGCGCCCTGCTGCTGGTGACGCTGGAGCGCCTGCGCAGCATCATGGCCGAGCGCCGCAGCGGGCGGCCGCATACGCCACCGCCCGACCCCACCGGGCCCCATGCCCTGCTGCGCGCCCTGCATGACCCGCCGCCCGAACGCCGGACCTTCCTCCCCGCGCTGACCTTCGCCCTGGTGGTCGGCGGCCTGCTGGTGACCGCGCTGTGGCACCAGCCGCAGTCCGTCGGTCTGGAGCCGGTGGTGGATGCGCACATGGACGTCTCCGGGGTCGATCATCCGATCACGGCGGTGCTGCTGAACTTCCGCGCGTACGACACCTTCCTGGAACTGGCGATCGTGCTGATCGCGCTGCTGGGCGCGTGGTCCCTGGGGCGGCACGACCTGATCCCGGCCCGCCCGGCCCCGGGCCCGATCCTGCCCGGCACCCTGCGGCTGCTGGTACCGGTCGCGATCGTCACCGGGGTGTACGTGCTGTGGGCCGGGAGCCACGCCCCCGGCGGGGCCTTCCAGGCCGGGGCGATCCTCGGGGCAGCCGGCATACTGCTGGTGCTGGCCCGACCACGACAACTGCCGATGGCCCCCGGGGCGCCGCTGCGCCTGGGGATCACCGCGGGTGTCGCGCTGTTCCTGCTGGTGGGGACCTATGGGCTCGTCGCCGGGCACGGCTTTCTCGGCTACGCCGACGCGTGGGCCTATCCGCTCATCATCCTGATCGAGGTGGCGGCGACGCTGTCCATTGCCCTGACCCTGGTGGCCCTGTTCGTGGCCGGCCGCCCGGCCGGAGACGACACATGAACGGGCTGGCGGAGACCGTCGCGCACACCCTGGCCCCGGGCCTGCTGTATCCAACCGGGGGTGCGATCCTGTTCGCCCTAGGCCTGTACGGGCTGATCCGCCGCCACCACCTGGTACTGCGCATCCTGGCCCTGAACATCATGGGCTCGGGCGTATTCATGGTGCTGCTGGGTGTCGCCGCCCGCGGCGAGGGCCCGCCGGATCCGGTGGCGCAGGCCCTGACGCTAACGGGCATCGTGGTGGCGGTCAGCGCAACCGCCTTCGCCCTGGCCCTGGTGGTGCACCTGACGCGGCTGACCGGCCACGCAGTGATGCTGCCCGGGCCGCCCGATGACGACGCCCCGGTGGAGGACATCTCGCGCGAGGAGCACCACGCGGATGGGGGTCCGGCCGAATCGTCCGCCGGCGAGGACCGGTCGGCGTGATCCCGGCAAACCCCGAATGGCTCCCGGCGGGGAGCGCCGGACTGGTCGCGCTGTCACTGGGAGTGGCCGTGCTGGCAACGGCATGGCCGCGCCAGGCCCACCGGATCGGCCTGCTGGGCGCGCTCGCGGTGACGGCCTGGGTGCTGGGTCTGAGCGCGACCTTCCTGCACGCCGGGCCGGACCCGGAGACCGCCGCGACGCGGGTGGCCCTGGGCGGCTGGGAGGCCCCGCTGGGGCTCATGCTGCAGCTGGACGGGCTGTCCATGACCCTGCTGGTGCTCACCGCGGTGGTGGCCCTGGCTACCAGCCTCTACAGCCTCGGCTACGTGCACGACCGCATCGAGCGTCGCCAGTTCTGGCCCCTGTGGCTGTGGCTATGGGCCGGGCTCAACATGCTGTTTCTCTCCGGCGATGCCTTCAACCTGTACATCACCCTGGAGGTGGTGTCGCTCGCGGCCGTCGCCCTGGTGGCCTTCACCGGCACGGCCGCCGCGGTCTCCGGCGCGGTGCGCTACCTGCTGGTCAACATCCTCGGCTCGCTCAGCTTCCTGATGGGCGTGGTTCTGCTGTTCGGGGAACACGGGGTACTCGATCTGGTGCTGCTGGAGGCCCGTACCGAAGCGGGCCCGACGGAACTCATGGCGGCGGTGCTGATGACCGCGGGCCTGATGCTCAAGGCCGCCCTGTTCCCGCTGCATGTCTGGCTGGCGCCGGCCCATGGGTCAGCCCCGGCACCGGTCAGTGCGGTCCTCTCCGGGCTGGTGGTCACGGGATCGTTCTACCTGATCCTGCGGCTGTGGATGGGGGTGTTTGCCCCGCTGGCGACCCCGGCCTTCGGCATCCTGGTCGGCCTGCTCGGGGTGGGGGCGCTGATCTGGGGCTCGCTGCAGGCGCTGCGCGCGGGGCGGCTCAAATCCATCGTGGCCTATTCCACGGTCGCCCAGTTCGGCTATCTGCTGGTCGCCTTCCCCTTGATGCTGGTGGACCCGGGCGCCTGGCGGGTGGTGGTGTTCTTCGCGGTGGTCCATGCCCTGGCCAAGGCCTCGGTGTTCCTGGCCGCGGGCACCCTGCAACACGCCGCCGGGCATGACCGCCTGGCCGAGCTGGGCGCGGTACTCCGGGCCCGGCCGCGCACGGTGTTCGCCCTGGGACTGGCCGGGGTCAGCCTGATGGGGCTGCCGTTCACCGGTGGCTTCATCGCCAAGTACCTGCTGCTGGAGGCCGGCCTGGGCACAGTCCTCGCCGGCAGCCTGATCGGCGTGCTGTGGGTGCTGGCGATCGCCGGCGGCGGGCTGCTGGCGGCGGCCTACGTGCTGCGCATGGTGGCCCCGGCGTTTCATCGCGGCCGCCGCGACGCCGGCGAGGCAGTGTCGCCGTGGATGGACTGGGTCCCGCTGGCTCTGGCCACGGTCGCGGCGCTGGCCGGGCTGGCCGGCGTGCTGACGCTGAACACCCTTGCCCTGACCCCGGGGGCCCCGTGATGGACGGTGGCTGGCTGCTGCTCGCGATCCTGTTCAGCTCGCTGGGACCCGGCATCGCGATCTTCTTCCTGCCGGAGCACCGACAGGGCCTGCGCACGGCGCTGAACCTGGGCGGCGCCGGCACCAAGCTGGCGCTGGTCGGGGTGCTGCTGGCGGGCGTCCTGCGCGGTGACGAATACCGCTTCAGTCTGCCGCTGATGCCCGGCATCGACCTGGTGCTCGCGGCCGATGCGCTGTCGCTCCTGTTTGCCAGCCTTTCGGCCGTGCTGTGGTTCGTAACCACGGTCTACGCCATCGGCTACCTCGAGGGCTCACCGCGACGCAGCCGCTTCTTCGGCTTCTTCTCCCTGTGCGTCAGCGCGACGGTGGGGATTGCGCTGTCCGGCAACCTGATCACCTTCCTGATCTTCTACGAGATCCTGACCCTCGCGACCTGGCCCCTGGTGGTTCACCGCGGCACGCCGGCGGCCCTGCGGGCCGGACGCCTCTATCTCGGCTACACCCTGACCAGCGGGCTGGTGCTGTTCACGGCCATCGTCTGGCTCACGCTGCTGGCCGGGGCCGAGGGCTTTACCCCGGGCGGCTACCTCGAAGGCCTCGCGGAGACTCACTCGGTGACGCTGCAGGTCCTGTTCGTGCTGCTGATGGTCGGCTTCGGGGTCAAGGCCGCGCTGGTGCCGCTGCACTCCTGGCTGCCCATCGCCATGGTCGCGCCGGCGCCGGTCAGCGCGCTGCTGCACGCGGTGGCGGTGGTCAAGGCCGGGGCCTTCGGCATCATCCGCGTGGTCAACGATGTCTACGGGGCGGAACTGGCGATCGAGCTGGGCCTGACGGCCGGGCTGCTGGTGATCGCGGCGGTCACGATCATCTATGGCTCCATTCAGGCCCTGCGCACCGACGACCTGAAGCAGCGCCTGGCATTCTCCACCGTGAGTCAGGTCTCCTACATCATCCTGGGCGTCGCGCTGGCCGGGCCCCTGGGGGTCATCGGCGGGCTGGTACACCTGGTGCACCAGGGCATTACCAAGATCACACTGTTCTTCTGCGCCGGCAATTTCGCCGAGACCCTGGGCATCCATCGCATCAGCGAGCTCGACGGCGTGGGCCGGCGTATGCCGCTGACCATGCTGGCGTTTACCGCGGGCGCGCTGGGCATGATCGGCCTGCCGCCCCTGGCCGGTTTCGTGACCAAGTGGCACCTGGGGCTGGGGGCGCTGGAGGCCGGCATGCCCTGGATCCTCGGAGTGCTGGTCCTGTCGAGCCTGCTGAACGCGGCCTATTTCCTGCCCCCGGTGATCCGGGGCTGGCTGGGCGAGCGCCGCGAGCCGTGGCATGAACCCCTGCAGGCCCATGCCGGCCCGACCCGCTTCGAGACCCACTGGATGCTGCTGTTCCCGGTGGTCTTTACCGCCGCGCTGGGGCTCCTGGTCGGGCTGTTTGCCGGGCTTGGGCTGAGCCCGCTCGGCTGGGTCAGCCTGATCGTCCAGCGTGACTATGCGCTGCCGGAGTTCGGGCTGTGAGCGGGGCCGCGCTGCTGGCCGTCCCGCTCGTGCCGCTGCTGCTGGCGGTGTTCATTGGCCTGCGTCCGGGGCGGGCGCGGCTGAACCGCCTGGTGCCCTGGGCGGCGCTCCCCGGCCTGGCGCTGGCCGCCCTGGCCCCGCCCGGGCTGGAGGCGACCCTCTCCGGCCTGCTGATGGGCACCCACCTGGCGGTCGACCCGACCGGCCGGGCCTTCCTGGGCCTGACCGCGGGCCTGTGGCTGGCCGCCGGGCTGTTCGCGCTCTCCGATCGGCGCGACGATCCCCGGCGGCATCGCTTCTATGTGTTCTGGTTGCTGGCCCTGGCCGGCAACCTGGGCCTGATCCTGGCGCAGGACGCGATCGCCTTCTATCTGTTCTTTTCCCTGATGAGCCTGTCGGCCTACGGACTGGTGATCCATTCCGGCAAGCCGGAGGCCTGGCGGGCCGGACGGGTGTATCTGATCCTCGCGGTACTGGGCGAGGTGTTGCTGTTCGCGGGTCTGGTACTGGCTGTCCATGCGGCGGGGCAGTCCAGCCTGGCGGCCGTGGCCGTGGCGCGCCCCGAGGGCTGGGCATTGGTCCTACTGGTCCTGGGGCTCGGCATCAAGGCCGGCATGCTGCCGCTGCATTTCTGGCTGCCGCTGGCCCACCCGGCCGCGCCGGTACCCGCGAGCGCCGTGCTGTCCGGGGCGATGATCAAGGCCGGCCTGCTGGGCTGGATGCGCCTGCTGCCAATCGACGCCGCCGGCCACGCCGTGCTGGGCGAGGCGCTGGTCCTGCTGGGCCTGGCGGCGGCCTTCCTCGGCGTACTGGTCGGGGTGCTGCAGGTACGGCCGAAGACCCTGCTCGCCTACTCCAGCATCTCGCAGATGGGGCTGATGACCACGGGTATCGGCCTGGCCCTGCTCCTGCCCGAGGCGCGCGGCTGGCTGCTGGCAGCGGTCACGCTGTACGCCGTGCATCATGGTCTGGCCAAGGGGGCGTTGTTCCTGACCGCCGGCATGCAGCGGCAGTGGCCGGTCACCCGCCCGGCGCGGACTGCCTTTGCACTGTTCACGCTGTTGCCGGCGCTGGCTCTGGCGGGCCTTCCCTTCACCAGTGGCGCGCTGGCCAAGAACGCGTTGAAGGAGCCGCTGGCGGCGGAGGCCCTGTCGGGCTGGCTGGCCCATACCGAGTGGCTGCTGACCCTCGCGGCGGCCGGCACCACGGTGCTGCTACTGCGCTTCCTGTGGCGCTGGCGGGCGGATCTCGAGACCGCGGCCGACGGCCTCGACCGACCGCGCTGGTGGGCCTGGGGCGGCCTTTCGCTGATGGCACTCCTGCTCCCGCTCGCAACCTTGCTGGCCGGCCCCACGGCCCTGCCCCTGAGCGTCCATGACCTGTACGGCTCGTCCCTGCTGTGGCCGGTCATGCTGGGGCTGGGCCTAGCCCTTCTGGCCTGGCGCGGGGTTCGCGACCGCGAGACCCCGCGCGTGCCGGAGGGGGATCTGGCCGTGCTGGCCGAGGCCGCCTGGGACGGCGCCCGCCGCACTCGACGCCGCCTGGCATTGCCGGGGCCCTGGCCACCCCGGATACCGGCCCGCATGCGTGCGCTGCGCCTGGGCGCGCGCCGTCGCCTGGAAACCGCCGAGCGCATGTTGACCCGCTGGGAGACCATCGGGCTGCTGTTTTCCGCAGCGATGCTCGGGCTCTACCTGACGCTGCTCGCCGGATAAGGCCGCCCTCGAGCGAGGCACGAAAAAGGCCGGCCCGGGACTGCCCCGGGCCGGCCTTCAGGCGCCGTTCCTATTGCGGGCTGGAGCTCAGTTCTGATCGATGAAGTCCGCGGTGAAGTCGGCCACGTCGTCCGCGAAGAAGTCACGGAAGAAGTGCCCCGCCCCGTCCACGGTCATCAGGGTGATGTCGCCGCTGTCCTTCACCGCCTCGACCTTCTGCGGCAGGTCCGGCACCACGTCGTCCTCGGAACCCGTGATCACCAGCGTCGGGATCTGCATCCCGCGGATCACCGTCGGGGTATCGTTCTGGCGGGTCGGCTCGTAGTAGCCGAGGAAAGCGCGCGGGGTCACGTCCAGCTCCTCGCAGTAGAGGAAACGCACATCCTCCATCAGGGTCTCTTCCTGACCCATGCGCTGGAGTTCACGGGCCTGATCCAGGAGTACCTGCAACGGCATACCGCTTTGTTCCTCGTACTCGCTCGCAGCCTCGTACTCGTCATAGGTGGACGCGGCCACCAGCACCAGGGCGCGGATGCCGTCCGGGTCATGCTCGGTCAGGTAGCGGGCCACCTGGTTGCCACCGCGCGAGTGGCCAAACAGGGTGACCGGACCATAGCCCTCGTCCTGCAGCCATTGATGCCACAGGCTCAGCTCCTGCAGATGGTCATCCACGCCGTGACGCACCGGGGCATCGCATTCGAACATCCCCTCGCGCGCGTCGATGCCGTAGCTCAGATTGACGGACAGCGTATTCAGGCCATGGTCCGCCAGCAGATCCTGCACCGCGGCCATCACCTCCATGCGCCCGTGCGCCAGGGTCCCGTGCAGCATCAGGAATACCCCGTCGGAGGGGCTCGCCCCCATGCCCTCCTTCATATGACCGATCAGGGTTCGGTCATCGTGTTCCAGCGTAACCTTCTCCGCCGCCATCACGTTCGAGGCCGCGACCAATCCGGCCACTGTCAGGGCAGCCGTGGCAATCCAGCGAGACATGGGAACCTCCTGTTATTGAGTCGTCCGGAAATAGACTCGTTCGCGCTGGGAAAATTCCACCCCGGCTGCGCGCCATGGCCTGACAGCGCGAGCCGCGCCGGCGCATGATAAGCAGGTCCGGATCCACTGGGTGATAAATCTCCGGGAGACCCATGAGCGATCGCGACCCGTCACGCGACTGGCACGCCCTGAAGACCGATGAAGTGCTCCGGCGTCTGGAGACGGACGAGCACGGACTCGCCTCGTCCGCCGCGGAACAGCGGCTTCAGCATGTCGGCCCCAACCGCCTGCCGGAGGCCGCGCGCACCGGCCCCGTCCGGCGCTTCCTGCTGCAGTTCCACAATGTGCTGATCTACGTGCTGATCGCCGCGGCGGTGGGTACCGCGTTCCTTGGTCACTGGCTGGATACCGGCGTCATCCTGGGGGTGGTGCTGATCAACGCCATCATCGGCTTCATCCAGGAGGGCAAGGCGGAGAAGGCGCTGGACGCGATCCGCGGGATGCTCTCGCCCCGCGCCCAGGTCCTGCGTGACGGCCAGCGCCACAGTATTCCCGCAGAGACGCTGGTCCCCGGCGACATCGTGTATCTGCAGGCCGGGGACCGCGTCCCGGCGGACCTGCGCCTGACCGGGGCGCACAACATGCGCATCGACGAGGCCGCGCTGACCGGCGAATCGGTCGCCAGCGACAAGCAGAGCGAGCCGGTGGCGGCCGCATCCGACCTCGGCGATCGCCGCTCGATGGCCTATTCCGGCACGCTGGTGGCCTTTGGCCAGGGCCGCGGGGTGGTGGTCGGCACCGGGGCCGATACCGAGATCGGCCGCATCTCCACCCTGATCGGCGAGGTGGAGACCCTGACCACCCCGCTGCTGCGCCAGATCGCCCAGTTCGGCCGCTGGCTGTCGGTGGCCATCGGCGTCCTGGCGGCGGCGACCTTCGCCTTCGGCTACTGGGTGCGCGACTACGACCTGGTGGAGACCTTCCTCGCCGCGGTCAGCCTGGCGGTGGCGGCGATCCCCGAGGGCCTGCCGGCGATCATGACCATCACCCTGGCGATCGGGGTGCAGCGCATGGCCACGCGCAACGCGATCATCCGCCGCCTGCCGGCGGTCGAGACCCTGGGCTCCGTCACCACCATCTGCTCGGACAAGACCGGCACCCTCACCCGCAACGAAATGACGCTGAAGAGCATCATCACCACGCAGGCGGAGTACGAGCTGGGCGGGGTCGGCTACGAGCCGCACGGCGGCATTACCCGCGACGGCCAGGAGGCGGACCCGGAGGCCGATCCCCTGCTGGCCGAGGTCCTGCGCGGCCTCCTGCTGTGCAACGATGCCGAGGTCTATCTGAAGGACGACCGGTGGACCATGGAGGGCGACCCCACCGAGGGGGCCCTGATCGTCGCGGCGATGAAGGGCGGACTGGAGCCGAAGGCAATCAACGAGCGCTTCGTGCGGGATGACGTGATCCCGTTCGAGTCGTCCTACAAGTTCATGGCCACCCTGCACCATGACCATGAAGGCGGGGCCTTCGTCTTTCTCAAGGGGGCGCCGGAACGCGTGCTGGCCGTATGCAGCCAGCAGCGCACCGCCGATGGCGAGGCGCCCCTGGACGCCGAGCACTGGCAGCAATGGATGGACGGCGTCGCCGCGCGCGGCCAGCGCCTGCTCGCGCTCGCCACCCGGCGCATGGAGGATCACCGCCAGGAACTGGAGTTTTCCGACATCGAGGACGGGGGCCTCACCCTGGTGGCGGTCTGCGGGATCATCGACCCGCCACGCGAGGAGGCAATCGAGGCGGTGGCCCACTGCCAGGAGGCCGGCATCCGCGTGAAGATGATCACCGGCGATCACGGCGTGACCGCGCGCGCGATCGCCGACGAGCTGGGCATCAGCACCGAGGGCGGCGTGGTGGTCGGGCACGAGCTGGAAGGCGCCAGCGACGCGGAGCTCGCGGAGCAGGTCCGGCATGTGGACGTGTTCGCCCGCGCCACGCCGGAGCACAAGCTGCGCCTGGTGCGCGCGATCCAGAGCCACGGCGACGTGGTCGCGATGACCGGCGACGGTGTCAACGATGCCCCCGCCCTCAAGCGCGCCGATGTCGGCGTGGCCATGGGCGTGAAGGGCACCGAGGCCGCGCGCGAGGCCTCGGAGATGGTGCTGGCCGACGACAACTTCGCCTCCATCGCCAACGCGGTGGAGGAAGGCCGCACCGTCTACGACAACCTGAAGAAGGCCATCCTGTTCCTGCTGCCCACCAACGGCGGCCAGGCCTTCACCATCGTCGCCGCGATCCTGCTCGGCCTCACCCTGCCGCTGACGCCGGTACAGGTGCTGTGGGTCAACATGGTCACCGCGGTCACCCTGGCCCTGGCCCTGGCTTTCGAGCCCACCGAACCCGGCACCATGCAGCGCCCGCCGCGGCCACCCAACACGCCGCTACTGTCCGGCTTCCTGCTCTGGCGCATCGGCTTCGTCTCCGCGCTGCTGGTGGCCGGCACCTTCGGCCACTTCCTGTGGCTGGAGCAGCAGGGCGTGGCGGAGGAATTCGCACGCACCGTGGCCATCAACACTCTGGTCATGGGCCAGCTGTTCTTCCTGTTCAACAGCCGCTACATCCTGGAGCCGGCACTGAACCGGGCGGGCCTGTTCGGCAGCCGCCCCGTACTGATCGCGGTCGGCGTGCTGATCGTGCTGCAGGGCCTGTTCACCTACGCCCCGCCGCTGCAGCTGCTGTTCGGCACCACCGCCATCGGGCCGGAGGAATGGCTGCGCATCCTCGCCTTCGGCCTGATCCTGTTCACCCTGGTCGAACTCGAAAAGACGCTGCTGCGCCGACGCGGTTTCAACCCCCACCAGTAGGGAACGCCCGGGAGACTGCCCATGGCCGCGACAGACACGCCCGTAACTCGATACCCCGCCCCCAACGCCAGCGTTCATACGCCCCCTGCGCTGCACCCGACCGGGGCCTCGCTGGCCCCCCTGTGCGCGCTCGCCCTTGCCCTGTGGGGGCCAGCGGCCCTGGCGGGAGACGCACCCGAATCCCGGGTCGCCTGGGAGGAGCCGGTCGAGGTCGCGCGCGGCGAGGCCTTCCGCGGCCCCTGGCGCATGAACGCCTCGGATTTTCGCTATGTCGACGATGCCTCGGTGGCGATCAATGACCATGGCGACGCGCTGGTCGTCTGGGCCGACCAGGCGCAGCAGGCCCTGTTCCTGCAGCGCTACGACCGCGACGGCCGGGCGGTCTTCGAGCGACCGACCCGGATCGGCGGCGTGCCGGGCACCTTTTCCTGGCTGCCGCGGGTCGCGGTCGAACCGGCGCCGGACGACGCCGACGCCTTCGACGTGCACCTGCTGTGGCAGGAGATCCTGTTTACCGGCGGCGACCACGGCGGCGAGATCCTGTACGCCCGATCCCGCGACGGAGGCCGCTCGTTCGAGGGACACCAGAACCTGTCCCGTTCGCGCGACGGTGCCGGCAAGGGCCGCATCACCGCCCAGCGCTGGGACAACGGCAGCCTGGACCTGCTGCTGACGACCACCGGCGAGGTGGTCGCGGCCTGGACCGAGTACCAGGGTCCGCTGCGCGTCACCTATTCGGCGGATCGCGGCGCGTCCTTCGCCGAACCCGTGACCGTCAACCCGGACAACTCTGTGCCGGCCCGCGCCCCGGCCCTTGCACAGACGCCGTCCGGTCGCGTGCTGCTGGCCTGGTCGGAGGGTGACAGCCCGTACGCGGACATCCGGATCGCCCGCTCGGACAACCTGGACGCGGGCTTTTCCGAACCGGCCACCGCGCTGGAGCACTCGGGCCATGCCGACGCCCCGGTGCTGGTGGTGGACGCGGAGGGCGTTGTTCACCTGGCCTTCGGGGCGATCCCGGCCAACGATCTGGAGGATTACCGGCAGCCCCATTTCCGCCGCCTGCATGTCAGTCGCGCAGACGCCGACACCCTGGACTTTGCACCGCCTACCCGGATCGACGCGGATCAGTGGCCGGGCGGCTTCCCGACTCTGGCCCGGGACGACCGGTGTCTGTATCTGGTCTGGCAGCGCTATCCCCACCCAACCGATCGCCCCTGGGGCCTGGCATTCACCCACGCGCCGCTGAAATCCGCGCGGTTCGGGCCTGTCGAGGCGGTCCCGGGCACACTCGACACCCCCTACAGCGGGGGCCTGCAGGGGCAGTTGAAACGGCGCATGGCGGTCAACCGCCACGGGGCTATCGCGATTGCTCAGAGCCGCTTCATCCCGGGAAGCCACAGCGACATCCTGCTGATCCGTGGCCAGATCGAGGAGGACGGATGCCATCCGAACCCTTCTCGCTGATGATTCACGGCGGTGCCGGACAGATCCACGAGGCCGGCAATCCACAGATCGCCGGACGCTACCACGCCGCGCTGCACGCGGTACTGGAGGCCGGCCGCGAGCGGCTGGCGCGGGGCGATACCGCCCTGGATACCGTGGAGTACTGCGCGGCGCGGCTCGAGGACAACCCGCTGTTCAACGCCGGCACCGGTGCCGCCCTGACCCGGGACGGGAGCGTGGAGCTGGATGCCGCGATCATGGATGGGGCCACTCTGGCCGCGGGTGCGGTCGCGGCGGTTCGCGGTATTGCCAACCCGATCCGCCTGGCGCGGGCGATCCTCGACGACGGGGAACATGTGCTGCTGGTCGCGGACGGCGCCGCCAGCTTCGCCCGCGAGATCGGGATGCCGCAGGTGGACGAGGAGACCCTGATCACCCCGCAGCGGCGGGAACAGCTGGAGCGCGCCCTGTGCCAGGACCGGGTCACACTGGATCATGACGAACCCGCGCCCGGGACTATCGGCGCGGTCGCGCGCGATCGCCACGGCCATCTGGCCGCGGCAACCTCCACCGGCGGGATGACCGGCCAGCGCCCCGGTCGTGTCGGGGACTCGCCGATCCCGGGTGCCGGCGTCTATGCGGACGATCACAGCGCCGCCATCTCCGCGACCGGGCATGGCGAGCATTTCCTGCGCAGTGTGTTTGCCCGGGAACTGGCCGACCGTGTCGAATATCTTGGACTGAGCGCCGCCGAGGCCCTGAACGCGAGCCTGCAGCGCCTGCGGGAGCGGCTCGCGGGCTACGGCGGGGCCATCGTGATCGACCGCAACGGGCGCTGCGCGGCCGGCACCACCACCCCGCGCATGCTCCACGGCTGGATCGAACACGCGGGCCCGAGCCGGACGCGCATCGAACCGCCGGCCCGTTGACCGGGCCACGCCAGCGACCGCGGAATCACCCGACGCGCGGGTCGTGAAACGGCGCTCAGTCTCACGCCCCGAGGGGTTCAGCCCTGCGCCGCAGTGGCGTTCCAGCGCCGCCCCATGCGGCTGCCCAGCCACACCCCGACAATCCACAGCACCAGGGACACGCCCACATAAAGCCCGGCGCGGCCTGCAGCACCCGACTGCATCAGCCACAGGCTCTCGAGGCTGAACACCGAGAAGGTCGTAAAGCCGCCGCAAACCCCCGCCAGCATGAAATGACGAAACACCGGGTCGGCCGGGCGGCAGCCGCCCGGCGCGCTGATCACCGCATACAGCCCGATCAGCCACGATCCGGCCACGTTCACGGCCAGCGTGTCCCAGGGAAAGCCAGTGCCGGCCAGGTGCAGCCCGGTCCAGGAGACGCCGTAGCGCGCCATGCTGCCGAGCGCGGCCCCCAGCGCCACGAACAGCGAGAGCCGCAGCGAATACCCGGTCACGCCGCACCCCCTGCCAGACGGCCCAGCGCGTGCCCGATGGCCACCAGCGCCAGCCCCCCGCCCAGGGTCAGCACGACGTAGACCAGCGCCGGGCGCAGCCCGTCCTGCTCCGCGATCCCGACCACCTGCAGGCTGAACGAGGAGACCGTGGTAAAGCTGCCGAGCACACCCACCACCAGCAACAGCCAGAGCCAGGAGGTCCACGCCGGCCCCGAGGCCCAGCCCAGCGCCAGCCCGATCAGCAGCGCACCGGAGGCATTCACCGCCAGCGTCCCCCACGGGAAACGGCCGCCCCCGGTGCGGTTGTCGATCCACTGCGACAGCCAGAAGCGCGCCAGTCCCCCCAGCGCACCCCCGGCTCCCACCAGCAACAGGCCCTCCCACCACGCCATCATGGCGCCATTGTCAGCGGCACCGGCCAAGCTGTCGAGCACCGGGGTCAGGGAAACGCTGACTCATGGCCCCCGCCTACCATTCGCGCGACCCCGTTCCAGCACAGACGCCTGGGGGCCACCCGTCGCGGTCGCCGCGGGTCCGGAACCGCCAGCCGAAGCGACAACCCGTCGACAGAGGCGCGATGGCGACTGACCACACGTCCAGACAGCCGCGCCGCGGATCTCAATCCTCGTCGAGAGCGGCAAAGCCTTCGGCCAGATGATCGATCAGGCCACGCACGGCCGGCAGCTGACCGCGCCGCGACGGGAACACCGCATGCACGATCTCGCGCGGCGGGGCCCAGCCGTCCAGCACCGGCAGCAGGCGGCCCTCCGCCAGCTCCGTGGTCATCATCATGGTCGGCAACTGCACGATACCGACCCCGTGGCAGGCGGCAATCCGCAGGGCCGTCATGCTGCGCGTGACCAGGCGCGGCTGGTGGGCAATCCAAGCCTCGCCACCCTCGGGCCCGACAAGGTGCCACTGATAGCGTGCCTGCGGCCGGCTCAGTGCGAGGCTGGGGAGGTCTGCAAGATCCGCCGGCACCTGCGGCGAGCCCTCACGCTGAAGCAGGTCCGGGCTCGCCACCAGCCGCTGGGCCCGGTCGGCCAGGACGCGCAGGACAAGCTCGCTGTCCTCCAGCGGCGGCGGCTCCACGCGGATGGCGATATCGAAGCCTTCCTCGATGACATCCACGCGGCGGTTGGTCGCGTCCAGATGCAGCTGCACCCGCGGGTAACGGCGCTGATATTCCGCCAGCATGGTCGCCACCCGGGCATCCAGCAGCGCGACCGGACAGCTCAGATTGACCGTGCCACAGGGCTCGTCGCGCAGGCCGTCGATGGCATCCTGCGCGGCCTCCGCCTGCACCAGCATGGCCTTGCAGAAGCCATGGTAGATGCGCCCGATCTCGGTGACGCCGACATGCCGGGTGGAGCGCTGCAACAGGCGCACCCCCAGTCGTTCTTCCAGCGCGGCGATCCGGCGGCTGAGCTTGGACTTGGGCTCGCCCAGTGCCCGCGCAGCCGGGGCAAACCCGCCGTGTTCGACCACGCGGGCGAAATAGTAGAGATCGTTGAGGTCCTGCATCTTCATCGTTCCGATTATGGAACGGTGAGTGTAATTTTTGCGTACTACAAGCGCCACCGTCCTGCTGCCAGGATTCTCGTCAGGTCACCAACCACGGCCTTTCGAGGAGGACAACATGAAGACCATCCTGGGTACATACAGCGCCCCACCCCGCCACTGGGTCGGCAACGGCTTTCCCGTGCGTTCGCTGTTTTCCTACCAGAGTCACGGCCGCCACGTGAGCCCGTTCCTGCTGCTCGACCATGCCGGACCCATGGATTTCGAACCCGCGGCCCGACCGCGCGGTGTCGGAGAACATCCGCACCGGGGGTTCGAGACCGTCACCATCGTGCTGGATGGCGAGGTGGAGCATGCCGACTCCACCGGGGCCGGCGGCGTTATCGGACCGGGCGATGTGCAGTGGATGACCGCCGGTGCCGGCATCCTGCACGAGGAGTTCCATTCCCGGCGCTTCACCCGCACCGGCGGGCGGCTGGAGATGGTGCAGCTCTGGGTCAACCTGCCGTCCCGATACAAGATGACCGCACCGGGCTATCAGCACCTGGGCGTCGCCGACATCCCGGAGATCGCACTGCCGGACGCCGCCGGGCGGCTAAGAGTCATTGCCGGCGAGTATGCCGGGCAGTCGGGGCCGGCCCGCACCTTCAGCCCGATGCAGGTGTGGGACCTGCGCCTGGAGCGCGATGGCGAGGTCCGCCTGGACCTGCCGCACGGCTGGAACTCCATGCTGGTGGTACTGCATGGCACCGTTCAGGTGAACGGCAGCGAGATCGCGCGCGGCGGACAGCTGGTGATGCTGAGTGCGGAGCACGAGGGCGTGATCGTCGAATCCAATAACGAGGCCACCGTGCTGGTCCTGTCCGGCGAACCCATCGACGAGCCCGTCGTCGGCCAGGGGCCCTTCGTCATGAACACGCCGGAGGAGATCCGCCAGGCCATCCGCGACTATCGCGAGGGCCGCCTGCAGCATTCCGCCCCATCCACTTGACCCAACCCCGCGGCGCACCTGCGTCGCGGCATTTCATGCCTGCCCGGCAGGCTTACACAAGGAGAACGACATGAATCAAGACTACACCTACCGCCGCCTCGACAAGGACGATGCCGCGCTGCTGCTGGTCGATCACCAGTCCGGTCTGATCTCGCTGGTCCAGGACTTCGAACCCAGCGAATTCAAGAACAACGTGCTGGCCACGGCTGCCTGCGGCCGGTACTTCGGGTTGCCCACCATCCTGACCACCAGCTTCGAGGCCGGCCCCAATGGACCCCTGGTGCCGGAACTGCAGGAGATGTTCCCCGACGCCCCCTATATCGCGCGTCCGGGCAACATCAACGCCTGGGACAACGAGGAATTCCTGGCTGCCGTAAAGGCCACCGGCAAGAAGCAGCTGATCATCGCCGGGGTCGTCACGGAGGTCTGCGTGGCCTTCCCGGCGCTGTCCGCCATCGAGGAGGGCTACGACGTGTTCGTGGTGACCGACGCCTCGGGCACCTTCAACAAGACCACCCGCGATTCCGCCTGGTCCCGTATGGAGGCCGCCGGCGTGCAGCTGATGGGCTGGTTTGCGATGGCCTGCGAACTGCACCGCGACTGGCGCAATGATGTCGAAGGCCTGGGAGCGCTGTTCTCCGAGCACATCCCCAACTACCGCAACCTGATGACCAGCTACTTCGCGCGCAACGCCTGAGCCATTAGCCACGAGCCATGAGCCATCGGGGCGGGCGGCCATCGCGGCGCCCGCCCTTTTCCGTGTTCATCGATGCGGCCCCGCCGACCTGACGCGCTGGAGGCCTTCCCAAGGTCCCAGATCACCGGGGACATGCGCCTCCGGATTGCCGGGATGGTAAAGTGCGGGCCCAGAAAGGGCCGTAAAGGGCCTGTTCCTCATTCAAACCGCATTGGTCGCAGGAGCATCATGGCGCAGTACATCTTTACGATGAACGGCGTGGGCAAGATCGTCCCGCCGAAGAAATACATCCTCAAGGACATCAACCTGAACTTCTTCCCGGGCGCCAAGATCGGCGTGCTGGGCTACAACGGTGCGGGGAAATCCACCCTGCTGCGCATCATGGCCGGCGTGGACACCGAGATCGTCGGCGAGGCGCGGCCGCAGCCGGGCATCAACATCGGCTACCTGCCACAGGAGCCGCAGCTCGACGAGAGCAAGGACGTGCGCGGCAATGTCGAAGAGGCCGTGGCCCCGATCAAGGAGGCGCTGGCCGAGCTGGATCAGGTGTATGCGGCCTATGCCGAGGCGGATGCGGACTTCGATGCCCTGGCCGCCAAGCAGGGCGAGCTGGAGGCAAAGATCGAGGCCGCCGATGGCCACAACCTCGAGCGCAAGCTGGAGGTCGCCGCGGACGCCCTGCGCCTGCCGCCGTGGGATGCCGACGTGAAGACCCTGTCCGGGGGTGAACGCCGCCGCGTGGCCCTGTGCCGCCTGCTGCTGTCCAGCCCGGACATGCTGATCCTCGACGAGCCGACCAACCACCTGGACGCCGAATCCGTGGCCTGGCTGGAGCGCTTCCTGCAGGAGTTCCAGGGCACCGTGGTCGCCGTTACCCATGACCGCTACTTCCTCGACAATGTGGCCGGCTGGATCCTCGAGCTGGACCGCGGCCAGGGCATCCCGTTCCAGGGCAACTACTCGCAGTGGCTGGAACAGAAGGAAAAGCGCCTGAAGCAGGAAGAAAAGGCCGAGGCCGCCCGCGTGAAGGCGATGGAATCCGAGCTCGAGTGGGTGCGCTCCAACCCGAAGGGCCGCGGCGCCAAGAGCAAGGCGCGCCTGAAGCGCTTCGAGGAGATCGCCTCCACCGACTACCAGAAGCGCTCCGAGACCAAGGAGATCTACATCCCGCCGGGCCCACGCCTGGGCGACAAGGTGCTCGAGGTGGAGAACCTGTCCAAGCACTTTGGCGACCGTGTGCTCTACCAGGGCCTGTCGTTCTCCGTGCCACGCGGCGCGCTGATCGGTGTAATCGGCCCGAACGGCGTCGGCAAGACCACCCTGTTCCGCATGATTGCCGGGCAGGACCAGCCGGACGACGGCTCGATCGAGCTGGGCGAGACCGTGCAGCTGGCCTATGTGGACCAAAGCCGCGACGCGCTACAGGACGAGAAGACCGTCTGGGAGGAGATCTCCAACGGCCAGGACATCATCCAGGTCGGCAACTTCCAGATGCCCTCACGCGCCTACGTCGGCCGCTTCAACTTCAAGGGCACCGACCAGCAGAAACGCATGAAGGAACTGTCCGGGGGGGAACGCAACCGCGTGCATCTCGCCAAGCTGCTGCAAAGCGGCGGCAACTTCCTGCTGCTCGACGAACCGACCAACGATCTGGACGTGGAGACCCTGCGCGCGCTGGAAGAGGCCCTGCTGGACTTCCCCGGCTCCGCGATCGTGATCTCGCATGACCGCTGGTTCCTGGACCGCATCGCCACCCACATCCTCGCGTTCGAGGAGGACGGCAACGTGGTGTTCTTCGACGGCAACTACCAGGAATACGAGGAAGACCGCCACAAGCGCCTGGGCGCCGAGGCCGATCAGCCACACCGGGTCAAGTACAAGCGTCTCGCCTCCTGACCTACCCCCCGAAGGCCCGGCACCCGCCGGGCCTTCGTCTTTCCGCCCCCGGAACATTGGCCATATGGTCATCGCCAATGCCTGCTGCATCGGGCCGGCCTGCGCCGAGGCTACGGGCGAATCGGCCGGGTCTGCTCCAGGAATGCCTCCGTAAAGCCTTCCAGCTCTGCATCTTCGATCAGCCCTTCGCGCCGCATGCACAGGAACTGATCCAGCGCCTTCGAGCGGGCATGGCCATCGAAGATGAATGCAAGCCGCTCGTTCGCTTCGTTCAACTGCTGATAGAGATCCAGAAAGCGTTCGTGATTCGAGCGGTCTTCCTGTTCCATTGCCGCCCGGCAATCGGCCAGGGCGCGCTCGCAGTAGCGATCCAGCGCGGTTTTCTTCAACTGGCTGAACCGTTTCCAGTCCGATTCCTTGATCATCCCGGAGGCCTCCTGAAATTCGACACGCCAGGGAGTCAGGCGGATGCACGCCCAACAGCTGGGAAATGATGCAGCGGCCGCAGCCGCTCCGCCAACCTTATCGGCGATCGCAGCTCGCGGTCAGGCGCCCGTCCACTGGCTCGGTGGTCATCCCGGTATCGACGAACCGGCCTTCGGCATGCAGTTCACCGCCATCAATCCGGATCAGCGGCTCCGACGCACCGCCGGCGACGCTGATCCACTGCTCGCCCATGCGCGCCCGATTGGCCTCCAGCACCTCGCCCCCCGCACGGACATCGCCAAACTGGGCCGAAATCGAATGCGTCAGCATCCCGGCGACCTCGTTGCGCGACGCAAACACCCGCAGCGGACCGCGATCGGTATCGGCACGCGCCACCAGCGTCTGGTAGCGATCATCCGCGTCACCGGAGAAATCGCAGACCTCCATCTCCAGCGCGTATTCCTCGCCATCCAGGACCAGGTTCGCGACCTCGGCCGCTTGCGCATTCACGGAAACCAGCGAAACGGCCAGCAACGACAGCAAACCTCCAGGCACTACCAGCGCAAGACGCATGCGGCAACTCCTTTGCAGAGATGGGTACGGAAGGGAAGCTTACCCCATTCCCCTAGGGAAACACTGATTAATGCACGCGCTCGCGCTCGAGTCGCTTTTGCGTGCGAACAAGGCGCGGTGACTGCCGTGCAGTCATTCTGCACAAGGGAACCGAAACGCCGTGCGCGCGCCCGTTTTTGATCAACAACGGGCGGCCGAGCCCCGACTTTCACTAGCTTGTGGGGGTTGGCACCCCAGGTTCCCCGATCCTGCGTTGCGGCACTTGCCGGTAGAACCACTACCGGCTGCGCACCGCGCCTTGTCTCGGAAAGCCTGGGGTGCCAACGCGAGTGTGTACATTGATCAGTGTTTGCCTAGGCACCACGCGAGGCCCGGCATGGGACCGATTCCACCCCCTGACCCTGCGCCGATCGGTTCTTGCGGCCGGACGTGCATTCCCTTCCCCCGGAATCTGGTCCATATTCACATGACGCAGTCGGTGAGAAGGGCCCCGTTCGCGGGCCGGTCGGGCGTCGGGGCGGAGGGCGATGCAGGAATCCTTCGGCAGCACAGCAAGCGCGGACGCCGCCGAGTGCCGCGAAGGGCAGCGCCTGCCGCCCGAACGCATCGCGACCTGCCGCCTGCAGCTGCACCCGGGCTTCACGCTGGACGACGCCGCCGAGGTCGTCCCCTATCTGGCGCGGCTGGGCATCTCGCACGTTTATCTCTCGCCGATCCTGCAGGCGGTGCGCGGCAGCGCCCATGGCTACGATGTCGTCGACCCCTCCCGGGTCAACGACGAACTCGGCGGCGAGGCGGCGCGCCAGCGCCTGTGCGCGGCGCTGGAGGCCGCCGGGATGGGGCTGGTGCTGGACATCGTACCCAACCACATGGCGGTGGCCGGAGACCAGAACCCGTGGTGGTGGGATGTGCTGGAGAACGGCCCGTCCAGCCGGTTCGCGATGCATTTCGACGTGGACTGGGAGTCTTCGGAGGAGCGCTGGCCCAACAAGGTCCTGCTCCCGGTGCTGGGTGATCATTACGGCCGCGTCCTCGAGGCCGGCGAGATCCGTCTGCAATACGATGGTGGACTGTTCGATCTTGCCTATTACGAGCACCGCTTCCCGCTGGATCCATCCTCGCTCAATGACCTGCTCGACCGCGCCGGTCGCGCCACGGGCATCGAGTTTCTGGGCTTTCTCGCGGAATCCTGCGCACGCCTCCCGCAGCCCCAGCTCACCGGGCGCGACTCGGTAGCACGCCGGCACCGCGACCAGGGCGTCATTCGCCAGTTGCTGGACGAAATCACCCGCGACGACCCGGCGGCCGCCGAGGCCATCGCGGCCGAGGTGGCCCGGATCAACGCCGATCCCGATGCGCTGGACGCGCTGATCGAGAAGCAGAACTACCGCCTCGCCTGGTGGCGCACGGCCGGACGCGACCTCGGCTACCGGCGGTTCTTCGACATCAACGACCTGGCCGGGCTGCGCCAGGAGCGCGAGGACGTGTTCCGGGCCGTGCATGCACTGCCGGTGCGCTGGGTGGCGGAAGGCGCGGTGCACGGCCTGCGAGTCGACCATCCGGATGGCCTGCGCGATCCCGGGCAGTACTTCAACCAGTTGCGCCGCGCCTGTCCGGGCACCTGGATCGTCGCCGAGAAGATCCTCGAGCCCGACGAGTCGTTGCCGCGCGACTGGCCAATCGCCGGCACCACGGGCTACGACTTCCTCAACCGCGTGCAGGGGCTGTTCGTGGACCCGGCCGGCGAGGCCCCGCTGACGCGGCTGTTCGAGGAACTCACGGGCGAAGACGCCGACTACCCGGGGCGGGTCTACGAATGCAAGCGCCTAGTGCTGAAGGACCTGCTCGGCAGCGAGCTGAACCGCCTGAGCTCGCTGTTCGTGGCGATCTGCGAGCAACACCGGCGCCACCGCGACTACACCCGCCACGAGCTGTACCTCGCCCTGCTGGAGGCGGCCGCCTGCTTCCCGGTCTACCGCACCTACCTCGCCCCGCGCGAAGGTGGCGTGACGGCGGCGGACATCGCCCGCGTCGAGACCGCGATCGAGCAGGCCGCCGCGCGCCGCCCGGAACTGGACAGCAAATTGCTGCAGTTCCTGCGTGACCTGCTCTTGCTGCGAATCCCCGGCGAGCACGCGACCGAACTGGCCCTGCGCTTCCAGCAGCTGACCGGCCCGGCGATGGCCAAGGGTGTGGAGGATACCGCTCTGTACCGCTTCCACCGCCTGACGGCCCTCAACGAGGTCGGCGGTGACCCCGGTCGCTTCGGGATATCGGTGGACGAATTCCACGCGGCCAGCGCCCGCGCCCGGGCCCGACACCCCGAGGCCATGCTGACCACCTCGACCCATGACACCAAGCGCAGCGAGGACGTGCGCGCCCGGCTGCTACTGCTCTCGGAGATCCCGGAGGCATGGGCCACAGGCGTGCACGGATGGATGCGCCAGAACGCTCGCCACCGCACCGGTGAATGGCCGGACCCGGCGATCGAGTATCTCTATTACCAGACTCTGGTGGGCGCCTGGCCGATCGACGTCGAACGCATGACCGCCTACATGGAAAAAGCCGCACGCGAGGCCAAGCGGGAAACCAGCTGGACCCAGCCCCAGGAGGACTACGAACAGGCCCTGCGCGCGTTCGTGGCAGGGACCCTCGGCGACCCCGGGTTTCGCGAGGCGCTGGAGTCATTCCTGCGGCCACTGGTCGCCCCCGGCCGCACCAACAGCCTGGCGCAGACGCTGATCAAGCTGACCGCGCCCGGGATCCCGGACCTCTATCAGGGCAGCGAACTGTGGGACCTCAGCCTGGTCGATCCGGACAACCGCCGCCCGGTGGACTTTGCCACGCGTGCCCGGCTACTGGAGGAGCTTCAGCACCTGAGCCCGACACAGATCCAGGCGCGTGCCGACGAGGGCCTGCCCAAGCAGTGGGTGGTGCAGCAGGCCCTGGCCCTGCGCCGCCGTCACCCGGAATGGTTCGACCCGGATGCCGCGTACACCCCGCTGCGCGCCAGCGGCGAACGCGCCAGTCACGTGGTCGCCTACCTGCGCGGCGAAGGAGCGCTGGTGCTAGTGCCGCGTCTGGTGCTCGGACTCGCGGGCGACTGGCGCGATACCCGGCTGATGCTGCCGCCCGGCACCTGGCACAACCGCCTGTGCGGCGCGACGCTGCAAGGCGGCGAGCATCCGGTCGCGGAGATCCAGGCGGCGTTTCCGGTGGCCCTCCTCGAACGCGAGCAGGCCGCGCCATGACGACCGTGCGCGTGTGGGTCCCGGAGGCGAATCGGGTCGAACTGGAGTGCGGGGACAATCGCATGCCGATGGACCACCAGGCAGACGGCTGGTGGTCGCTGGAGACAGAGCAAGTGGTGCACGGCAGCGACTACGCCTTCCACGTCGACGGCAACGGCCCGTTCCCCGATCCGCGCTCCGCCTGGCAGCCGCAGGGCGTGCACGGCCCGTCGCGCTGGCTGGACCATGCCCGCTTCGACTGGCACGACGCCGGCTGGCAGGCGCCGCCGCTGGCCGCGGCGGTGATCCAGGAGATCCACGTCGGCACCTTCACCCCGACGGGCAGTTTCGACGGCGTGACCGAGCGCCTGGACCATCTGGCCGAGCTCGGCGTGACCCATCTGGAACTGATGCCGGTGGCGGAGTTCCCGGGCGCGCGCGGCTGGGGCTACGACGGGGTGAACCTGTATGCCCCGCATCACGCCTACGGGGGCCCCGAGGGTCTGAAACGCCTGGTCGATGCCTGCCACCAGCGGGGCCTCGCGGTGCTGCTGGACGTGGTCTACAACCACCTCGGCCCGGACGGCAACTACCTGGCACAGTTCGGCCCGTATTTCACCGACCGCTACCAGACCCCCTGGGGCGAGGCGGTCAATCTCGACGGGCCCGACAGCGATGCCGTGCGCCGCTTCTTCATCGACAACGCCCGGATGTGGCTGCGTGACTATCACCTCGACGGCCTGCGCCTCGACGCGGTGCACGCGATCGTCGATACCTCGGCCACCCATTTCCTCGAGCAGCTCGCCGCCGAGGTGCAGCGCCTGGGGCGCGCGCTCGGGCGGCATCTGGTGGTCATCGCGGAGAACGACCGCAACGACCCGCGCGTGACCCGGCCGGTCGAGGTCGGCGGCTACGGCCTGGACGCGCAGTGGAACGAGGACTTCCACCACGCCCTGCATGCCCTGCTGACCGGCGAGTCCGACGGCTACTACGCGGACTTCGGACAGCTCGCGGATCTCGCCCGGGTGCTGACCCGGGGCCTCGCCTACGACGGCCGCTACTCGCGTTACCGTCGGCGTACCCACGGGCGACCGGCCTCCGACCTGCCCGGCCGGCGTTTCATCGGCTGCCTGCAGAACCACGACCAGGTTGGCAATCGGGCCCTGGGCGATCGAATCAGCGAGGGCGTCTCGCCGGGCCTGCTGAAGATTGGCGCAGCCCTGGTGATGACCAGTCCCTTCGTGCCCATGCTGTTCCAGGGGGAGGAATGGGCGGCCGCGACGCCGTTTTTGTATTTTACCGATCACAGCGACGCCGACCTGGGGCATGCGGTAACCGAAGGCCGCCAGCGCGAGTTCGCCGCCTTCCGGCGGGACACCGATGCCGGCAGCATCCCGAACCCGCAATCCCGCGAGACCTTTGAACGATCCCGGCTGGACTGGGACGAACTCGCACACGAACCGCATGCCGGAATCCTGGAGTGGTACCGGGCCCTGATCGCCCTGAGGCACGCCCACCCGGCGTTCGCCGATGACCGTCTGGAGGGGATCGAGGCGCGTTTCGACGAGGCGGCTCGCTGGTTGATCGTGCACCGGCCGGGACTGCGGGTGGCATGCAACCTGCACCCTGCCCCGCAACGGCTGGCGTGCCCGGGTGCTGCGGCCGGTCGCCTCCTGCTCCAGTCCGATGCAGGTATCGTGGTGGGTCCGGACAGCCTGGAGATGCCCGGCGAGTCCGTCGTGATCCTGGACGCGCCTGCCCTCTCCTGCCTGCCCGGCCAACCGTCCATGTCGAGGGAGTGATCCAGTGACCGTATCCGACCGCCCCGTACACCGTATCGAGGGCTACCTGCCGATCGAGGAGCACGGCCTGATCGGGAATTGCACAACCGCCGCCCTGGTCGGTCGCGACGGCGCCATCCCCTGGATGTGCGTTCCCCGCTTCGACTCCGAGCCCTTGTTCTGCGCCCTTCTGGATCACCAGCGCGGCGGGGCCTTCACCGTGGCCCCGGAGCCCCTGGTCGCCTCGCACCAGCGCTACATCCCGGATACCGCCGTGCTGATTACCGAGATGACCGGCCCGGAAGGACGCGTCCGCATCACCGATTGTCTGCCCCTGCGTGCAGGAGCAGACCTCTCCGAGGACGCGCCCGCCGGACGCAACGAATTGCTGCGCCGGATCGAGGTGCTGGAGGGCCGGGTCCACCTGCGGGTCCGCGTCGACCCCCGGGGTGGCGCGAACGTATATCCGCACGGGGCGGGACTGGGACTGGCACTGCACCGCCAGCCGGAACTGGAACTCGCCCTGAGCTCGTCCCTGCCACTGGAGGCGGCGGACAGCCTGCACGAGCTCGAGGCGGGTGCACAGCATCACCTCGTCCTCGGCTGGGGCCCGCATACGCACCGGTTCCAGGCCCGCACCCCCGACGAACTGCTCGAGGCCACGCTTTTGGTCTGGAGACGGTGGATGCGGCATTTCGACTATGCCGGGCCGCAGGAAGACCTCGTCCGCCGCTCGGCCGTCACCCTCAAGCTGATGGACTACACCGCGACCGGGGCGATGATCGCCGCGCCGACATCCTCCCTGCCCGAGGCGATCGGTGGCCCGCGCAACTGGGATTATCGCTACGCCTGGATCCGCGATGCGGCCTTTTCCGTGTACGCGATGAGCGATATCGGGATGACCCACGAGGCCGCCGGATTCATTGGCTGGGCCCTGGACGCCGTCGACCGCGCGGGCTGGCCCCGGGTGCTGTACGACGTGGACGGCCACCTGCCGCAACCGGAACGCAGCGACCCGGACCTGGAGGGCTACCGCGGCTCGGGTCCCGTGCGCTGGGGCAACGGCGCGGTCGAGCAGCGTCAGCACGACGTGTTCGGGGAGATCCTCGACTGCGCCTGGCGCTGGGTTCGCTGGGGCGGCACGCTGGACCATCACCTGTGGGGGCGCCTGCGGCGCCTGGTCGAGTCCGCCAAGACCGAGTGGAAAAACCCCGACCACGGGATCTGGGAAGTGCGCACCGCCGGGCGGCCCTTTACCTACTCCGCCGCGCTCTGCGCGGTGGCGCTGGAGCGCGGTGCCGCGCTGGCCGAGCACAATGGCATGGAAGGGGACAGTGCCCTCTGGCGCGCCGAGGCGCGGCAGATCCACGAGGCGATCCTGGAACAGGCCTGGGACCCCGAGCTCCAGAGCCTGACCGAACACCTGGGCGGCGGCGGCATCGACGCGAGCCTGCTGGCCCTGCCCGGACGCGGCGTCATCCCCGCGGATCACCCGAAGATGGTCGCCACCACCGAGGCCGTCGTCCGCCGCCTGGGTGCCGGCAACGGCCTGCTCTACCGCTATCTTCCAGAAGAATCCCCGGACGGACTGCCCGGGCACGAGGGTGCGTTTGTACTGTGCAGCTTCTGGCTGGTCGACAATCTGGTCGGGCAGGGCCGCCTGGACGAGGCCGAGGCCCTGTATGAGTCCCTGTGCGCACGCACCAACCCCCTCGGCCTGCTGCCTGAACAGATCGATCCGGCCAGCGGGGCATTCCTCGGCAACTTCCCGCAGGCGTTCAGCCACGTCGGCCTGATCGCGACCGGCATCCGGCTGGGCAGGGTCCAGAGAAAGAACTGACCCCGGGTGCACCCGCATGGGTCCAAGTCCCATCAGGGCGGCGTTGCATTCGACAACCTTGACGGCGCGAATGCCCGAAAAAATCGATGTTTCCCTAGAATTTGACCCGCAGAGGCAGGCGATCCACGCGCCATATCTCCGGCAATTCGGAGACCGGCTCAACAATCACCGGGACCGCGCTCTCGCCTCCACCCAGCCCCGACCGGAAGGCCGCCGGAAGCCGATCGGCCGCCCCAACGGTAGCTGTCACAGCAGCCCTTCGCCGCTCACCATCCGGAAGGATCAGGCTGACCTCGCGCCCCGGTTCCAGCCGCCGCTCCAGGTGGCGGGGCTCCACATACGCCACCACACGAAGCCGCGTCCCGCTATACCGCAGCAGGGGCGTGCCGACGGCCACGAATTGCCCTGGCTCTACCAGGATCTCCGTCACCACGCCATCCAGATCGGCCGTCTTGACCAGTTGGCGGCTTTCCTGCCGCACCTCCGCTCGCTCTCCGAGGAGGTCGTCATGTCGTAACTGGAGACTGTCCGGCCAGGATTCCACCGCATCACCCCGCGGGACACGCGCCAGATTGCCTTCCAGCTCGGCGAGACGCTCCTCCACGCGTGCCCGCTCCGCGCGGACCGGAAGGAGTTCACCACGACCCGCCGCCCCCCTGTCGATCAGGCGCTCCAGACGGCGTTCCTGCGCACGGAATTCGTCCAGGCTTTGCTGGAGCAGTTCGATCCGGCGCTCGAGGTCCGCGCCCTGTTCCTGCCCGGAAAGCCCCACCCGCTCGCGCAGGCGCTCGAGGTCCTGTTCGATCTGCCGACCGCGGCGTTCCAACTGCGGACTGTGCTGTCGCACGACCACTTCCCCCCGGCTCACGCGGTCCCAGGGCTCGACGGCGATCGATTCCACAAAACCCGGAACCTCGGCCAGCAATTGATGCTGGGGGTACCAGACCAGAGCCGGGACCTCGGTCGATATGGCGTCGTTGACCAGCGTGTAAAGGAAGTACAGCACCGGGCTGGCCACCAGCAAAAGGATCAGATACCAGCGCAGCCGGAACGCGACCCGACGGGCGGGCCCGTAGCGCACCTTCATACCGCCATCCTGATCTGACCGCCGGCGGCCGGTGGCATCAAAGCGAATCTTCATGGGCCCACATTTCCCTCAGGTACGAGTAGCTCTGGATCGCCACCGGAAGACGGAGGTGGTCCAGCCGTTCGGTCGCAGTGTCGAGAGTGCTCAGCATCGCGTCCCAGCCGTGATGGAACCAGCTGTTTTGCGGCGAGAGGATCGACTCCACACTCTGAGCCAGGGTGATCGTGAGCCCCGGCTTCCGCGCGAGCACGGGTTCCAGGCGGTGGACCATCCCATCGGCATGCGTCACGTAGGTCATCAGGGCAAGCTCCGTTGCCCCCACCTCGGCGAAGTCGCAAGCCAGGCAACGATCCGGGCCACCAAAGTCGCGCGGATGGGCACTCAGCCCCACCGGCCACGGGGAGGCTTCGACTGCGGCAGCGACCGTCTCCAGCCACTCCTCAATGAGTTCGTCACGCTCGTAGCCATGGCTGTCCAGCTGGTCGATCTCGATGTCCAGGTGCAGATCGGCGAAGTCGACCCCCTTCAGACGCTGGATGATACGGACCAGGTCATCCCGCGCTTCGGGCAACACCCAGGTGGGCTCGCCGAGCAACAACCCCACATCCACCTGCCGCTGCCGCGCCTGATGCAGGAAATCCGCCAGCACACCGGGATGCTCGCTGTATCGATCGATCTGTTCGCCATCCAGCGACAGCCATACATGCTCCACGCCGGCGCGGCGCAGCAAGCCCCAGAACTCGGGATCCTCGCCCCGAATGACGGGTTCGCTATCCCACAGATAGATTCGCCCCGCGTAGGGCAAGCGGGCGTCCGTTACCGGATCGCCGCCCAGCGTGGCTCGCGCCTGCCGGATGGGTTCCATTGGCCGGGGACGATCGCTGGCCAGGAGGTCGCAACCGATCTGCGCGCGCCAGACCTCCAGCGCGCTGTCGAGCCAGCCTCGCGCGGCCTGATAATATGCCTGCCGAGCGGGCATCACCTCTTCCCAGGGGACGCTCACACGGCTCTCCGCCCGTTCCTCCACCACCGCCAGCGCATGAGCCGCCGCTTCCATCTCCTGCAAACGGGAATCCAGTCGGCGCGAATGGACCTCCAGGCGCTGCCGCGCCAGATCCCTGCGCTGTTCTACGGCCTGGGTGGCCGATGTACGCTGGTGCCGGAGCTGCCGCTGTTCAGCCCTCAGTTCTCTCTGCAGGGCGTTGTCTCCACCCAGCGCGCGCAAGGGCACGGAGACGGACCAGACAACCTCCAACCCACTCCCCAGGCGACTAACATCGTCTTCGTAACTCGAGCTGTAACGCAGTTGGAGGTTCGACCGCACCGCGTGGAACCGGGTCAGGGACTCACGCTCCTCGACTGCGCGCAACTCTTCCTCCACCGCCAGGACTTCCGGTGCGGGGTCCATCCCGGGAGTACCGCAAGTCGCCTGGTGTGGATCAAACCATGCTGAGGTTGATTCCAGAGTAACCGGCCGGCCCAGGAGATTTTCCAGCTCCACCCGGGCCTCGTGCTCGTCCACCCGAGCCTCGTCCACGTCCAGGCGCGCGGCATCCAGGCTGCGCCGCAAACTCGCCGCCTCATCCGCGCGAGTCAGCCGTTCGTCCCCGCGTTCCGCAAGGGTCCGTTCGAGATCCGGCTCGACGCTCAGCAGCGCCTGGCCCAGGGACTGGAGCTGGCGAGCATGCCAGACCCGCGCGTAGGACTCAGCCACGTCACGGCTCACGGTCTGCAATGCTTCCTGATACCGGTACCAGGCGGCACCGGCCTCCCCACGGGCCTGCCATTCCGCCCTTCGCTGCTGTTCGTCGGTGCCCAGCAGCGGACGCTGTATCCCGATCGAACCGCTGGTGCCGCGATATCGCCGATTGAGCCCTTCGACCACCGGTTCGCGGTAAACCCCAGCGCCAGCGCTTCCGAAGAGCTCCCAGCCACCCTCCTGATGCCGGCGCTCCCGCAAGGCGTCCGCCTGCTCGAACGCGGCTTGCTCGGCCAGCAACGAGGGTGCCTCTTCGACCGCATCCAGCAGCCGGGGCAGGCTCTCCGCGCTGGCCATGACCGGCAGCCCCGCCATCAGCATGCACCCGAGCAGTATCCCACCTCGCATCGCCATTACCGCTTGCTCTTGCGTAGTACCCACCAGGGGGCCATGGACGACTCCTGGCTCGAATGACGCCACCACTCGTTAATGATGGCGACCAACGACCACACCCGCATGCCCAATGCGAAAAAGGGAAACACGGGAATCAGCCAGGCCAGGCGAAGATCACGCCCGCGGCGTTCCGAAATGAACACCAGCGCGGTGATGTACATCAGGGCCGTCAGGATCGCGTAGAGCCCCATGATCAGTATGAACGTGGCCAGCACGACACCCGGATCGGCCATCACCACCAGCCACAGGGTGTACAGCACGATCAGCACCGGCATCACCATCTGGAACAGCATCCCGTACCAGACGCCTATGATTACATTCCACCAGCCCATCTGGCGCGGCGAAAAGGCGTTGCGATGCTTTCGCACATACATGAAGAACAGGTCCCCGTCCCAGCGCAGACGCTGCTTCAGGAATCCCACCAGGGTATCCGGGACATCTGTGTGCCCCATCGCCTGGGGTTCGAAAGGGATGTAGAACCCCGGGTGACGGCCAAAATACTGCTTCAGCCGCAAGGTCAGGTCGAGATCCTCCGCCGACCCCGTTGTCCACCCGCCCACTTTACGGACAAACTCGGTCCGGAAGACCCCGAAGGCACCCGAAATATTGTTGATGCCGCGGAACTCACCCAGGCCAACCTTGGCCAGGTGAATGGTGATCATATACTCCAGCGCCTGAAGGCGGGTCATCAGGTTTTGATTCCAGTTGCGAACGCGCAACGAGCCGGCCATGGCGATCACATTAGGATCGCGGAAATGGCCCGCTGCATGCAGGGCCATGCTGTTGTCGAACGAGGTATCGCCATCCACTGCCATCACGATTTCCCCGCGCGCCAACTGAAGCCCGGCGTTCAGCGACGAGACCCGACCACCCCGGGGTACCTTTGGCAGGATGATCAGCCGGCGACTGGCGTAATGCTCTGCCTCGGGCTGGATGTCGCGAAGCGCCTGCATGGTGGCCAGATTCTGATCAGCGCCATCCACCACCGCGATGATCTCGATCTGCCCCGGGTACACCTGCTCCAGCAGCGTGCGAATCGTCCCCTGTACCGACCGGCCTTCGGCATAGCACGTCACAATGCAGGTGATCCGCGGTGTGTACGGGTACTGGGTAGGAATCGCATAGATACGTCGAGTGTAGTGGCGCAGCACACCCAGCCAAATCATCAGGTTCAGCGGCAATTCCAGAAACACCACGAACGGGATGAACATGTACGCCAGCGTGAGGGCGTCCGACTCCAGGAACAACGTAGCCAGCAAGGCCCCGGCCTCGGTCGGAAGCGAAAGCATTTCGTTCATTGCGACCGCGAGACCAGTCGCGCCATGACCGCAGCCGCATCCTCGGCTTCCGCCATGCCCATAGAAGATTCGTGATACACGTTTCCGAGACGCCCCACATCCACCTGGGACACGACATCTTCCAGCAGCTCTCCGAGCCTTTTGGCCAGCACGTCGACGCCGCTCGCGGTCGTTTGTGGCAGAAACAGCCAGATGCGGTCGTCACCGGTACGGGTCATCAAATCCGTGGACCGAACCAGGGCCTTGACGCGTTCGGCGAAGGTGTCCACCAGTGCCACACCGCGCCCATGACCCAGCGCATCGATGACCCGGGCCATGCCGTTCAAATGCAGCAGGATCAGGCCAAATCCGATCTCGTCATGACGCTGCCGCAGCTTCAGCGACCAGTCCACGAAGAACTCGAAGTGTTCCGGCGCCACATGGTTGATCTCGTCGAAGGCTCCGTAGAGATCCCGCAGCTCCCCTGTCCGGGCCAGTAACCGCCCAGCCTCCGATAACCGGTAGCGGTAAATTCCCATGGGCTCAAGTTCATCGGGGTCATGGGCCTGGCCACACCCCATGCAGCGCGCCAGTACGCGGCCCTCCATGAACATATGCTGGCAACTGCCGCAGACGTGATTCTCCAGTGGTCGGTCATAGTCCTCGCCAATATGACGCAGGACCGCCGAACAGTTCGGGCACCGCAGCATGCCGCCATCCTGGAATAGACGCTGCGGCCCCACATGCCCACAGGCGAAGCAATGCAGTCCGGGCTCGGTGCGTATGTCGAGCGAGTCGCATTCCGGGCACACATCAACAAAACTCAGATGCCCTTGCCGGCATCCCGGGCAAAGGCGTACGCGGTCGACCAGCTCCACACCTTCGAGAAGACGGCGTTGGCGCACCCCCCGCAACCAGAACTCGGGCGTATCTTCTTCGAGCAAAGCATCTAGGAGCGGATAGCGATACAACTGCTGGGCATGCCAGTCCCGCACCGGCACCAGATGCAGGCCCGGGTGACTCCACAGCAAAGCCAGAAGCACTTCATCCTGACTACGGGGGGGCCGCCCGCCATTGGCGGTTTCCAGGCGTGCTGCACAATCCACGATACGCTGGGAGGGCTCATCGACGGAGTGAAAGGGACCGTCGGACAGGGCCCGCGTCTCGGCATCGGCGTCGCCATGCAGCCAGAGCAACCGCATTCGGTCCTGTGGATGACACCGTAAGGCCCGCGCCACAGCTGCGGTGTCGGGCAGCGCATCCGCATCGATCACGAAGGCCATCATGCCGGCTCCATCGATCCGGCTGGCCTCGTAATCGGCTACGGTTTCGAAGGCGGTACATGCAAGCCCCGTTGCCAGTCGCTCCGCCAGCCCCGACTGCCGAGTAAAAACCACCAAATGGGGTGAAGTGCTTTCCCGTTGTGCCGACCCGTTTGTCATCCGTCCCGCCAGTCATGGCCCGATTGGGCGCCGTCCTCTGCCGTACGTTCAAGCGCCACGCCGGAAACGGGGCCACCCGACCGCGCGGTGTTTGCGCAGAAACGTGACGAGTATCACACACTGGTCATGCCGGAATACAGCCAACCCTCACAGAAAGCCACTAATCGAGAGGGAGACCGCCTACTCTTGCGAGCCCCAAAAGGCCGGGCACGGTCGCCCCGTGAAGACTAGTCAGTCGGCATCATCGAGGAGTGGTGGTGGACGATCTTCCACTCTCCGTCGCGGTTCTCGTAGACGAAGGTGTAGCGCGCGGGGACATCCTTGGTCTCGCCGCCGTCGGTGACGCGGAAGGTATAGGTGCCGGCGTCGGTCAGCTTGTTGCAGCCGAGCTTCACGTTGCGGGTGTTGATCGTCCCGAAGGGCTTCTTCTCGAGGAAGTGCTCGAAGTAGTCCTGGATCTCGGCGTGCGTGGTTCGCGGGACGTTGGAGACCGTCGGCAGCAGGACCGCATCCTCGGCATAGCGTTCGGTGACCTTGCGCGCATCCCCGGTCTGCAGGGCGTCGTTCCAGCCCTCGAACAGTTCCTCGGCCAGGCGGCGGGTCGCGGGGGCGCAGACCACGCAGCTCTCGTTCGGCGGGGTGTCGATGGCGCCGAACGCCGGATCGCCACCCGTCCCGGTCACCGGGTGGTGCTGGTCGCGATGCGAGGCGCTGAGGCTCAGGCGCGCACGGGGCGACTCGTCGGCATTGATGAACTGGGTGCCGCTGATACGCGGCCGGCTGCTCGTGGTCACTGACTGATCTCCGCATACGGCCATTGCCGGCCGGATAAAACGTGAATTATAAGGGACCCTGGAGGGGCTGTCAGGGCGCCGGTCGCGGGCCGCCTGGTCAGCTCGCCTGCGCCTTGAACGCGGCCAGCAGGTCCTCGACCTGACCGCGCACCCGCGCCTCGTCCTGGATGGCAAAATCCAGGAAGGTCTGGGCGACCACCGACAGGACCTTCTGTCTGGGGTGGACGATGTGCCACTGGCGATGGATCGGGAAATGCTCCACATCCAGCAGCGCGACCGGCCCCCCGGCCCCTTCCGCGCTGAGGGTATGCAGCGACAGCACGGCGATCCCTAGGCCCCCGATGACCGCCTGCTTGATTGCCTCGTTGGAGCCGAGCTCCATGCGCACGGTGGGGTTGATGCCGTGCTCCTGGAACAGCTTCAGGGTCGCCTCGCGGATGCCGGAACCCGGCTCGCGCATCAGGAAGGTCTCCTGCTCCAGGCGTTCGATCGGGATGTTGCGCTGCCCCGCCAGCGGGTGGTCGCGGCTGGCCATCACCACCAGCGGGTTCGGCGCGAACGGGTAGACGGCGATATCGGTCAGCCGCTCGGGTACGTGCCCGATGATGTACAGGTCATCGTCGTTGCTGGCCAGGCGATCCAGCACCCGGTCGAAGTTGCTGACCTCCAGCGACAGCTCGATATCCGGATAGCGCTTGGCGAACTGCCCGAGGATCGTGGGCGCGAAATACTGCGCCGTGGTGATCACCGCCAGACGCAGGCGCCCGCGCTTCAGCCCGTGCATCTCCGCGAGCTTCATCTCGAGATTGGTCAGCGCCCCCAGCATCTCGCGGCAGGTGTCGTACAGCAGCAGCCCGACCTCGGTCGGGAAGGCCTTGCGTCCGACGTATTCGAACAGCGGCAGGCCGAGCGCACCGGAGAGCTTCTTGATCTGGATGGAGACGGTCGGCTGGGTCAGATAGAGCTCTTCCGCCGCCCGGGTGAAACTGCCCAGGCGCACGATCGCCTCGAACACCTGCAACTGGCGCAGGGTCGCATGCCGGATCAGATGCGCGGGCAGCTCGGACTTCAACATCACCTGCGGAAGGCTGGACTCCTTCGGCGGTGTCGAGCTGCCCCCCGTCTTGGCCATGCGAGTACCGTGATCCCCAGGGAAACGCTGATTAGTGTACACGCTCGCGCTCGAGTCGCTTTTGCGTGCGAACAAGGCGCGGTGACTGCCGTGCAGTCACTCTGCACAAGGGAACCGCAACGCCGTGCGCGCGCAAAAGCGGCCGAGCCCCTGCTCTCAATAGGTTGTGGGGTTGGCACCCCAGGTTCCCCGATCCTGCGTTGCGCCGCTTGCGGGTAGAACCACTACCCGCTGCACGACGCGCCTTGTCTCGGAAAACCTGGGGTGCCAACGCGAGTGTGTACATTAATCAGTGTTTCCCTAACGGGTCAGGCCGGCGTACAGCATCGGCAGCTTTTCCGGGAGCCGCTCGATGTGGTCCAGCACCATGAAGTGCTGCGCACCGAAGATGCGTTCCACGTACTCGTCGGCCTGCGGATCCAGGCTGATGCAGAAGCTGTAGACGCCGTTCTTGCCCACCTCTTCCACCGCACGCTTGGCATCCTGGCGCAGGTACTGCGGATCGCGCACATCGGTATCCGCCGGCTCGCCGTCGGTGACGATCAGCAGCAGCTTTTTCTGCGTGCCCTGCTGGTGCAGCAGGTGGCCGGCGTGCCGGATCGCCGCGCCCATGCGCGTGGACAACTGCCCCTTCATCCCGGCCAGCCGCGCCCGGGCGTGATCATCGTAGGGGGCATCGAAATCCTTGAAGCGGTAATACTCGACATCGTGGCGGCCATCGGAGGCGAAGCCGTGGATCGCGAAGGGGTCGCCGATCTTGGAGATGGCCCCGCCCAGCAGCGCGGTGGCCTCGCGCGCCAGCTGGACCACGGTCGTCTCGCCATCGGCAAGGGGCTCGTTGGTGGACTCGGACAGATCCAGTAGCACCAGCACGGACAGGTCGCGCACCTGACGGATATTGCGGACGTAGATCCGCTCGTCCGGCTGGCGGCGCATGCGCAGATCGATCTGCGCCTCGACCAGGGCGTTCACGTCCAGTTCGTCGCCCTCGGCCTGCTTGCGCATGCGCTGCACACCCTGCGGCTGCATCGCCTCGATCAGGAACTTCAGACGCGAGATCAGCGGCTTGTGCTTTTCGTTGATGGCATCGATCTCTTCCACGTCGCCCTTCTTCGGACGCCGCTCCAGCAGAGTGACCCAGTGCGGCCGTTCCAGCTGCATCTGGTAGTCCCACTCGTGGTAGTGGTAGGGCAGCGAGATCGGCTCCTTGCCCTCCTGCTGGTTGATGCTTTCGTCTTCACCGTCGCGGAACCACTCGGTCGCCAGCACCATGATCATCTGGGCATCATCCCCGGCCCCGGGGACATCCAGGGTGTTGATCATCTCCATGGGTGTGACGTAGACGCGCTCCTGGTTCGAGCCACTGGCCATCAGCGTCTCGAAGTCGTCTTCCTCGCGGCCGAAGGCCCAGATATAGCGGTTGTCATCGCGGTAGAGGACATCCGGGGCCACCTGCCGCGGATTCATGTAACCCTTTTCCGGGAACTCCGACGCCAGGGCTTCGGCCAGCTCGCGCGCCAGACCCGCAGCCTCGAGGCCCTCCGCCCGCTCCGCCAGCGCCGCGCGCGCCTTGCCTACAAACGGGTGGTCGTCGCGGTAGTCGGGATCCAGCAGGGCCCGCGCGGTGCGGGCCAGCAGCGCCTGCGGGGCGTCACCATCGTCGGGCGTCGCGGTGTGCAGGGGGATCCACAAGTTGCGCAGGCCGGGGAAGCCGCGCGTCGCCAGGCCCTCGACGCGTGCATCCTCGAACAGCTCCGTCAGCACCCCGATGACGCCGCGCGGGGCCTCCTCCGGCTGCATCTCGCGGGTAAAGACCACGTGCGCCGCCGCATGCGCCGCCGCAGCACGATAGAGATCCAGACCGGTCAGGCCTTCCCAGTCGTCGAAGGCGTCCGGCAGGAAGATCGTGAAGCCCTCGATGTAGGGCTTGTAGCCCTCGCGCGACTCGAAGTCGCCACTGGTGGGGCGCATGAAGAAGTCGCGCGCCCACAGCGAGCGCAGATAGAGGTTGATGCGGCGCTGGACATCCACGAACAGTGTCCCGCGGCGTTCCTTCTGGAACACCGAACGGGACTCCGGCGACTCCAGGCCGAAATAGGCGATCTGAGCCTCCAGGTCCGTGCGGTGGGCCTGCGCCCCCCAGCTCGCCCAGCGACGCAGCCCCCCCAGCGTGAGGTGGGTGAGGAGCTCGTCGAGGTGTTCCAGCATCGGGCGTACGCCGCGCGGCGCCTGCCCCAGCAGGTTGTCCACCAGGCGCAGATAGCCCGAGAACAGACCCTGGTCCCCCAGTCGCCGCGCGGCGATGGGGCTGGTGGAGATCAGCAGGGTGATTACCGCGGCACTGGTCTTGGAGTACATCTTGATCGCCGAGCTGACCAGCTCGCCGACCGCGTCCTCGCCCAGTTCCTGCGCCACATCCGGCGTCTCCTGGACGAAGGCGATCACCATCTCCGAGCCACGCCCGAGAGAATGCAGGCTGCGAGCCCCTTCCAGGTAGTAGCGCTTGAGGCCCGCGGCACTGAACGCACGCGAGGCCTCCTGCCACGAGGCCTCGAGCACCTCGGCCGCCTGTCCCCCGAGGTCTTCGAGGAGGTCCTGGTAGTCCTCCAGATGGATGCTCATCGTATCCCGCGCGGGCGTCTAGAAGAACGTCGTGACGGCGGAGTCGAGGGCGTCGCGCATGTCCGGGTCATCCGTGATCGGGCGCACCAGCGCCATACGGCAGGCGGCCAGCGGGGCCACCCCGTTGGCAATCAGCGATGCCGCGTACACCAGCATGCGGGTCGAGATGCCCTCGTCCAGACCGTGCCCCTTCAGGTTGCGGGCACGCTCCGCCACGCTGACCAGTTTCCCGGCCATGTCCTCGTTGATCCCGCCCTCGTGCGCCACGATCCGTGCCTCGGTCTCGTGATCGGGGTAGTTGAAGTCCAGCGCGCCGAAGCGCTGCTTGGTGGACTCCTTCAGATCCTTCATCAGGCTCTGGTACCCGGGGTTGTAGGAGATCACCACCTGAAAGTCCGGGTGCGCCTCCACCATCTCGCCCTTCTTCTCCAGGGGCAGGACGCGGCGGTTGTCCGTCAGGGGATGGATGACCACGGTTGTGTCCTGACGCGCCTCGACGATCTCGTCGAGATAGCAGATCGCACCATGCCGTGCCGCCCGGGTCAGCGGCCCGTCCTGCCAGCGCGTTCCGTCGGCGTCCAGCAGGTAGCGCCCCACCAGATCCGACGCGGTCATGTCCTCGTTGCAGGCCACGGTGATCAGGGGCTTGCCCAGCTTCCACGCCATGTGCTCGACAAAGCGCGTCTTGCCGCAGCCGGTCGGTCCCTTGAGCATCATGGGCATGCGCACCGAATAGGCCGCCTCGTACAGCTCCACCTCGTCCGCGGTCGGCTGGTAGTACGGCTCTTCGGTGATCAGGTGATCGCGTAGTTCGTCCTGCATCTTTTCGACTCCTCAATCAGAAAGGCCGGGGCAAGCCCCGGCCGCCGGAACGCAGCCCTCAGTCGGGCCAGATCCGCTCGGGATGCAGTTCGGTTCCGGTGTTGTCCGCCTTGGGCGTCTTCTTTGCCGCCGGCTTTTTCGCGGGGGTCGACTTCCGGCTGGCGGATGTGGACTGCGCCGATGCGCCGGACTTGCGCGTCGCGGCCGGCTTCTTCCGCGTGGTCGTGCGCTTGCGTGCCGGTGCCTTGCCGGTCTTGGTGGCCGCCTTCTTGGTGGCGGCGGCCTTGGTGCTGGCGGCGGCCCGCGGCTGGCTGCTCGCCGGCTCCTGACTGGTGTCCTTCTGGCCCGAGGCTTCGGGCTTGGCGCCCGCGTCCTGGCTCTTGTCCTTGTCCTGATCCTCGCGTGCACTGCGCACGCCGGCTGCCAGCTTGTCTTGCAGATTGCTCATTGCGACACCTCCTCGATGATGGCTTCGATCTCCGACGCCGCGGCCTCGCCGGGCTTGCCCAGATCAAAGACGGAACAGCCCTCGAGCGCCGAGCGCCGATAGATGGCCCGCCGGCGCAGCGTCTGCTCCAGGGCGGGGATGTCAATCTCCATCAGTGCATGCTTCATCGCGCGCGACAGCGCACTGCGGACCTCGAGCTGATTGACCACGATAAACGGGCGCAGGCTAGGGTTCTTGAGGCGCGCCTCTTCCAGCCCCCGGCCCATTCGGACACTGCCCCACAGATCGACCGGAGACGGCAGCACGGGGATCAGCACCTCGTCGGAGGCCGCAAGCGCGCCGTTGACCGCACCGCCCTCCAGGGTCGGCGGGCAGTCCACCACGATGTGCTCGTAATCCTTGCGCAGCGCTTTCAGCTCCCGATCCAGGGGACCCGCTACCGCGAAGACCGATGCGGGGAACGGCCGCTCATCCGAGGCCATGCGGGCCCACTGGGCGGCCGAGCCCTGCGGGTCGGCATCGACCACCAGGGTTCGACCCCGGCGCGCCAGCCCGGCGGCCAGATTCATGGTCAGGGTGGTCTTGCCGGTACCGCCCTTCTGATTGACTACCGCGATTACCCTCGAACCCACGCAACAGCCTCCTGCGGAAGGGGCCGGGACGGACCCGGCCCGTCAAGTATGCCCCCGGCTCAGCCGGTGGTGGCAGCGGCCAGGCGATCGACCTCCAGGGCAAAGGCCTTGTCGCCCTCTCCCAGTTGTTCGCCGTCTCGGGCGTCAATCGTGATGTTCACGTACGTGGTTCCGAAGCTGATGTTCGGATGATACCCGTCCTGTTCGGACAGCTCGGCCACGCGGTCGAGAAACTCCCGGGTGATGCCGTAGCGCTCGAACGTGAACTGCTTGCTCATGGACGCCGAGGTCCCCTTGCCGGGCTCCCACCCGGCCGGAACCACCAGATCGGTATCCGCCATTGCCTACTCCGCTCGTCTTGCCGCGTCCGCGTGCATCACGCGGGACTGCCCTGGGCGTCGATCTCGCGCACGTGTTCCAGCTCATCCTCAAGGATGCTCTCGAACAACGCGGCATCGTCCACCGCGCCTACGCGCCGGCAGTAGACAGCCGCCTCGTCATACAGACGGACTGCCTCCATCTCCAGCTCGCGGTTGCGGGCCATCAGCTCGGCCATGGAGCGGCCAAGCCGGACCGGCGCCAGCTGGCTGCCGTTCGGGGCGACCCCGTAGTGAAACATGCGGGTCATGAAGCGATCCGCATGATCCAGCTCTTCCTGGGCATCCCGACGCAGGCAGTCGCTCACGTCATTCATACCCCACATCGCGGTCAGCCGCGCCTGGGCCAGGTACTGCTGAACCGCCGACAGCTCGTGCGCGACCGCGCGGTTCAGGTATCCCACGATCCGTGGATCGGACATGGATGTCGCCTCAGCTGGCCGAACCGCTGGCGGTCGGGGCCGTCGGCAGGATGCCTTCCACTTCGGAATGCACACGCGCAATGATGTGCGCGGCCACCAGGCCGTCACCCACGCGTTCGCAGGAATCCGCACCGGCACGCACGGCGGCGTTCACGGCACCGGTTTCGCCACGGACCAGCACGGTCACGTAGCCACCACCGACGAACTGACGACCGATCAGGCGCACTTCGGAGGCCTTGGTCATCGCATCCGCGGCCTCGATCGCCGGGACCAGACCGCGGGTCTCGATCATGCCAAGGGCCACACCAGAAATTTCGCTAGCCATCATCTACCTCTTCTTGAAAAAAGCCGCCGGGACCCACCGGGGCCCGACGGCGTTCGACTACCGCGAGTTACGGCTTTTCCGGGAGGATGTTTTCCACCTCGGAATGGACGCGAGCAATGATGTGCGCGGCCACCAGGCCGTCACCCACCCGTTCGCAGGAATCCGCACCGGCACGCACGGCGGCGTTCACGGCACCGGTTTCGCCACGGACCAGCACGGTCACGTAGCCGCCACCCACGAACTGACGACCAATCAGGCGCACCTCGGAGGCCTTGGTCATCGCGTCGGCGGCTTCGATCGCCGGCACCAGACCACGGGTCTCGATCATGCCGAGGGCCACACCAAAGTTTTCGCTAGCCATTACTCAACTCCTATCAAGCGTTACAGATGAATTACTTTTCAACCTGCTCGGGCAGGATGCTTTCCACTTCGGAATGCACGCGGGCGATGATGTGCGCGGCCACCAGGCCGTCACCCACACGCTCGCAGGAATCCGCACCGGCGCGCACGGCAGCGTTCACGGCACCGGTTTCGCCACGGACCAGCACGGTCACGTAGCCACCGCCCACGAACTGACGACCGATCAGGCGCACTTCGGAGGCCTTGGTCATCGCATCCGCGGCTTCAATCGCCGGCACCAGACCACGGGTCTCGATCATGCCCAGCGCCACACCAAAACGTTCAGTTGCCATTGTCTTCTCTCCTGGAGTTACAGTTTTTCAAAAAATGACGCTCACGCCGCCTTGCGGGAACCAGCAGAGCGCTGTGCATCGGTCTGGTCTCGTCCTGCCTCGTCCTTCGACCCTTCCGTCTTCTTTCCACCATCGTCCCAGTGGTCGATGATGCCGCCGATCGTCAGATCGGTCTGAATACTGTTGTCGTCCAGCGCGTAGCGCGCGGCCGAGCCACTGATGGTGAACACCCAGTTGCCCGGATGCGCCCCGACCGTGTCCACCGCCACGTTCAGGGCCCCTTTCTGGTCCACAAGCACGCGCAGCGACATGGTCTTCAGCCCGTCCACGCGACGGGTCACCACCAGTTCGTCCTGCACCTGCATGATTTCCATGGAGCTACTGCTCCTCCCAGTAATCGATGATCCCGACGATCGTCGCGTCACTGGGATAGGACTTGTCACCGGCCGCCTCACGTGCCGCCGAGCTACCGACTACGATCACCCAGTCACCCGGTACGCAGCCGACCGCGTCCACCGCGACGGTGCGCGGACCACCGGCCTTCTCCTGGACCACCAGCAACGGCCGGTGCCCCAGATCGCGGATGCGGTTGGTCGAAACCAGCGTCTTCTCAACCTTGCAGATCTTCATTCCCGTTCCCGTGTGCGTCAGGCGGCCAGCGGTTCCAGACGGCTTCCGCTACGCTTGTCGCGGATCACCATGTGGCAGCCAATCAGGCCCTTCTCTGCCAGGTCGCGATAGCGATCCATGATCTGGTCGCGGATGCGACGGCAGCGTGCCTCCACCCGTTCCCGCGATCCCGGCACCTTGCGGTCGTAGCGGTAATGAATCACCACCGGCACCGGCAGGCCGCGCTCGACATTCAACTTCCGAAAAATCTTGTTCACCCCGACGTCCGTACCTTCGGAGCCCTCTTCCATCGTCTCCAGGTGCGCGAAGTATGCGAAGTTGCGCACCTGCATCTCCTCGATCTCCTGGCCGACGATGATCACCCGTTCCCGGTGGCCCACGTCGGCGTAGTGCCCGCCGTGGTACCGCGCCACATAGTCGAGCTGCGAAATATTGTTCAGCAGCAGCCGCGAGATCAGCCGCAGCATGCCCTCGTGCGGGGCGCCGTTCCCGCGTCCCCAGCCCTGCTGGTGGATCGCATCCTGGATCGCCTGGTACACCCGCAGCGACGCCGCCTGTTCGTCCAGTCCCTGCGTCTCGCGGTACAGCTGCGCGCTGTCCACGAAGCGGTACAGGCTCATCCGCGTGTCGGCGTCCGGGATGTGGATCTTCACCGCATCCGTGTCCGTATCGACGCCGATCAGCAGCGTGTCCACCGAGGCCCCACAGCAGTAGGTGTTCTCGATCGCCTGGCGAAACGCGCGCAGCTGGTGCAGCGCGCCATCGGCCGCGTCGCGTTCGCTGTTTCCGTGCGCCGCGCAACCCTGATGCAGCGGATCCGCGCCACTGTAGTGGTAGGCCGCGATCTTCAGATAGCGGCTGGGGACATCGGCCGTCGTCGGCCGCCCCTCGCGGAAGCGCAGCAACTCGCGCTTAGTCCAGTGGCGCACATCCTCTTCGATGTCGAACTGCGCGCCGGCATAGCTCTTCACCCGTACCGCCAGATCCGGAAGGCGCAGGATGAAGCGCCGCAGGCCCAGCAGACGGCCATCGGAACAGGGCGAGATGTCCACCTCGTGAAAGTCGCAGTCGAGGAAATACGCGATCGCGCTTTCCGCCTCCGCGACCAGGTCATCCCGACCCGCCCAGTACTCGTTCACCACCTGGTCAAACAGCTCGAACGTCCCGTGCAGGTACAGCTCCCGCGTGTCCAGATCGTTGATCCAGGCATCCTCCAGCGCCTTCTCCGGCAAGCGGTAACCCAGTTGCTCCTGCACAATCGCCTGGGCCCGTTCCTCGAAGTCGCGCTCGTGTTGCAGCGCGTGCACTTCCTTCAGGACCGGCACCAGCTGCGCGAAGCGCTCGCGGAACCCCCGCTCGAAGGCATGCAGGCGCTCGTTCATCGCCACATCCGCCAGCGGATGGCCCGGCCGCAGCTCCCGGGTCGCCTCCATACCGGACGAGCCGGTAGGGGCCGCCGGTGGCACCGCGGAAACCGGTGCCGCCGGGGCCGGGGCCGCCGCGCGCGCAGCCACCGCCCGGGACTTCGCGAACCGCGAGCCCGGGGTGCTGTTCTTGCGACGACCTCGCACCATGGCGTCCTGTGCCCTCGCCCGGCCTTAGCCGCGCGCCCCGCCGGACAGCGTCACCAGGGAACCGGCGTCGCTGTTCCCGGAGGAACCCGTGATCTTGCTCGGCGGCACGTCCTTGCGTTCGAGTTCGCGATTCACGTAGGCACTGCGGCCTTCGCCGCGCGGATTGCCCTTCTGGGTCGCGTTACGGCGCGTGGAAAAGCCCTCGGTGCCGGTCACCCGGTCGCCGCGCTGCCAGTCATCGCCGGTAATGGAGACTCCATTGCTGCTGCCGTTCACGGTCACTCGGTCGGCACCGACCTTCTGGCCTTCCTCGACCGGGGCCGCCGCGACGGCCTGCTGGCCCCCGTTGTAGCGGAACTCCTCGGTACCGGACACCAGCCCCATGGCCTTGTTGATCGAGCCGGTCAGGCGTCCGCTCGTGCCATAGGCAGTGCCGGTCACACGCTCGCGGCGTTCCGCTGCCGACCGTGCCGGCGTCGCCACGCTGAACCCGGCATTCGGCATCGGACGCTCGGCAACCTGCGGTGCCGATTGCGCCGGAGCCGCAGCCTGCATCCCTTCCGGGCGAAGACGCGGGTGCAGACTGCCGGCCACGCTGGCGCAGGTCTGGGCGAACTCGTTGGCACCCACATACGGGGCACCGGAGACGTCCTGACAGGCACCGCGCTCGGTTCCGGTCACGCGTTCGTCGTATCCCGGCTGGCTGCCGGAGACCGGATGGGCCGGCGTCGAATGACGCTCCGCCACGCGGGTCTCGGCGACCCGTGCATCCTGCGTCTCGCAGAACTGGTCGTACTGGTCGGGCCCGATGTACGCCGTGCCGCTGACCGGCTTGCAGGCGCCGTATTCGTCACCCGTCACGCGAGCGGAACGACCCACCGCAGTGCCGGACACCGCCTGCTGATTCCAGGTGCGGCCGACCGTCACCTTTTCCGGCGCCGCATCCGGACGCTGGCCGCCACAGAAGGCGTCATAATGCTCGGAGCCGGCGTACTCGGTGCCGGTGATCGGCTTGCAGCCGCCGTACTCGTCACCCGTCACGTGGATGGAATGATCCACCTGGGTACCGGACACCTCGCGACCGCGCAGGGTATGCATCACGCCGACCTTGGGCACGCCTCCGGCTGCCGGACGATCACAAAGATCCCCGAAGTCGGACTTGTTGTAGTACGGCGTACCGGTCAGCGAGGCACAGGAGCCGCTCTCGTCGCCGGTGACCTTGGGGCTGCGGCCCACGGCCACCCCGGTCACGCTCTGGTCTTCCATGGTGTGCGACTCCTGGACCTTGGCCGGCGCCGGTTCCGGGCGGGTACCACAAAACCCCTGGAACTGTTCGGTGCCGAGATATTCCGTTCCGGTAACCGGCTTGCAGCTGCCGTATTCGTCACCCGTGACCTTGACGGAGCGCCCGACTTCGGTACCGGTCAGTTCACGACCGCGAAGGGTATGCATGACGCCGACCTTCATCGGCGCTCCGTTCGGCTTTCCCGTGTTGCAAGGGACCTCGCTGGCGGCGGTGTTCAGGTACTCGGTACCGGTGACATCGCGGCAGGACCCGGACTCGTCGCCCGTCACCTTGGGGCTGCGCCCGACCGACGTCCCCGACACGCCTTCACCATGCCGCGTCACCATCACACTGGTGCGCGCCGGACCCGCCTGCGGACGGGTGCCGCAGAAGCCTTCGTACTGCTCGGTACTGAGGTATTCGGTACCGGTGATCGTCTCGCAGGAACCCCGCTCGTCACCCGTTACGCGGGTCGAACGCCCGACCTCGGTCCCACTCACGGACTGGCCATGGGAGGTATGCGAGGTGCCGACCTTGGGCGGATTGCCCGCCGGGCGCACGCCGCAGTAGCGCTCGTAGTGCTCCAGGCCCAGGTACTCGGTACCGGTGATCGACGAGCAGCTGCCCGCCTCGGTGCCGGTCACGTGGGAGGTACGCTCCACCTGGGTGCCGCTCACGTGGCTGCCGGCCAGCGTGGTGCCTTCCTCGACCTTCGGGGGCGCGTCGTCCTCCGCCGGACGCGGACGTCCGCAGGGGCGGCCCGGCTCGGAGGAGCCACGCCCCAGCTTGCAGAGTTCCTCGCGCCGCTGGCGCGCCACTTCGCGCGTGGACATGCCCTTGCGCTTGGCGGCCTTCCAGGCACCTTCCTGCGGCAGCGCGCCACGGGCCTGGCCACTCTTGAAGCGGCGGCGCAGGGCCTGTTTGCCGTTCTGCGCCATGGCATCGCGGCGGGCCATGCAGATCGCACGGACCTCGGAGATCATCGGGTGCGGACCGGCGGCCTCGCCTCCGGACTCGACCTTGTCGCACAGCTGATCGAGACCGCTCTCGACCACGGCGTTCTCCTGGGACGGGGCCGTGTCGCGGGCCTCTTCACGCCCGGACTTCTCGCCCTTGCAACCGCAGCCGCAGTCTTTCTTCGCATCGCTGCGCTCGGACGCGGTCGGCTCGGTGCCCTTGATGCGGTCTTCCCGCCGGGGCTCCGGCGCCACGGCCTTCTTGCCGTCGGTCGACAGGGCCTGGCGGCGCAGGCGGCAAATCTCGCGACCGCTCATGTTCGAGCAGTCGACCTCGACGTTCTGCGACTGGGCCAGTGCTTCGAGCTGGCGCGAACGCTCGGCGCCGGCGCGGGCCATGCCGCCGGATACCTGCGCTCGCGTGTTGGTGCGGCCTACGGCCTTCTTGCCCTGGCGCGCCATCTTCTGGCGACGCTCGAGGGCGGCCTGGCGGCCGTTGGAGGCACCCGCGTGCGCGCCCGGCTCGGGGCGGCGCTCGGGGGTGGTGTCGCGGGTCTCGAAGGAGACCGGCGACGACGATTCGCTGGAGTGCGTCTCCGGCTCCCGCGCCTGGGGTGCCGGGGCGGGTTCCGCTTTCGCCTGGCGCGCCTGTTGCGCAGCCGCGGCGGAACGGCTGTTCCCCTTGTTTTGGCCGGTCGACTTCACGGCAGCCTTGCCATTACGAGACATGGCCTTGCGCCGTTCCAGGGCACGTTCGCGCCCCGAGAGACCTTCAGACGCAGATGTCGGATTACTCATGGCACTTCCTTACAGTTGGCGGCAGCAACGGTAAATAACGCTGAACTGAACTGCCGGGCCCGCAACCGGGCCCGGCAGGCACCGGGGCCTCTCTTAACGACCGCGGTCGACCACGAAGGCCATGCCCTGACTCTGGGCGTAGTTATCATAGGCGATGAAGCGAACCATCATGCCCGGGTTGGAGCGGCGGCATTCTTCGATTTCCTGAAGGACCGCTTCCACGGACTGTTCGCCGAAAAACGGCAGTTTCCACATGTACCAGTAATGGGACATGGCGTTTTCCTTCTCGGAATATTCCACCGCCGGGTTCCAGCCCTGGGCGAGGCAGTATTCAATCTGCTTGCGCACCTGATCGGCGTTCATCTCGGGCAGGTAGGAGAAGGTCTCGTACTTCTGTACCGGCTTGAAGTTCTGAATATCGGACATGTCGGTAATCCTATGCTCTTGTTCTGTCAGGGTGCGGGCGACCCGTCAGGCCGCCCGCACTCGGGCGATCACTTGTGCTGGGTATCCAGCTTGTCGACGGTATCGAACTCGAACTTGATCTCCTTCCAGGTCTCCATCGCCACCTTCAGCTCGGGGCTGTGCTGGGCGGCCTGGGTGAGGATCTCCTTGCCTTCCTTTTCGATCTCGCGACCTTCGTTACGCGCCTGCACACAGGCTTCCAGCGCAACGCGGTTGGCCGTCGCACCCGGGGCGTTGCCCCACGGGTGACCCAGCGTACCGCCACCGAACTGCAGCACGGAGTCGTCGCCGAAGATGGAGACCAGGGCCGGCATGTGCCAGACGTGGATACCACCGGAGGCCACGGCGAACACGCCCGGCATGGAGCCCCAGTCCTGATCGAAGAAGATGCCGCGCGAGCGGTCTTCCGGCACGAAGGATTCGCGCAGCAGGTCGATCCAGCCCAGAGTCGCGGCGCGGTCACCTTCCAACTTGCCGACCACGGTACCGGTGTGCAGGTGGTCACCACCGGACAGACGCAGGATCTTGGCCAGCACACGGAAGTGGATACCGTGCTTGGGATGGCGGTCGAGCACCGCGTGCATGGCACGGTGGATGTGCAGCAGCATGCCGTTGTCGCGGCACCAGTTGGCCAGGCCGGTGTTGGCGCAGAAGCCGCCGGTGATGTAGTCGTGCATGATGATCGGCGCGCCAATCTCCTTGGCGAACTCGGCACGCTTGTACATCTCTTCCGGGGTCGGCGCGGTGACGTTCAGGTAGTGACCCTTGCGCTCGCCGGTTTCGGCTTCGGCCTTTTCGGTCGCTTCCTGCACGAACTCGAAACGATCACGCCAGCGCATGAACGGCTGCGAGTTGATGTTCTCGTCGTCCTTGGTGAAGTCGAGGCCGCCACGCAGGCACTCGTACACGGCACGGCCGTAGTTCTTCGCGGACAGACCCAGCTTCGGCTTGATGGTGCAGCCCAGCAGCGGACGACCGTACTTGTTCATCTTGTCGCGCTCGACCTGGATACCGGAAGGCGGACCACCACAGGTCTTCACGTAGGCCATCGGGAAGCGCACGTCTTCCAGGCGCAGGGCACGAATGGCCTTGAAGCCGAACACGTTGCCGACCAGCGAGGTGAACACGTTCACCATCGAGCCTTCTTCGAAGAGGTCGATCGGGTAGGCGATGAACGCGTAGAAGGACTCGTCGTCACCCGGGACGTCCTCGATCATGTACGCCCGACCCTTGTAGTAATCCATGTCGGTCAGGAGGTCGGTCCACACCGTGGTCCAGGTACCGGTGGACGACTCGGCCGCCACAGCGGCTGCCGCTTCTTCGCGGTCGATGCCCGGCTGCGGGGTGATCTTGAAACATGCCAGCAGATCGGTATCCAGCGGCATGTATTCCGGCATCCAGTATGTTTCGCGGTAATCCTTGACACCCGCGGAGTACTTCTTGGCGGCCATGTGGCTTTCTCCTACGCGTTGGTTAATCGTGACGGTCGACTAGATTAGGGAGGGCAATCACTAATAACAAATAAATAATCTAGATACGACCAATAGACTATCGTTTATATAAAAGCCGGGCAGCGGGAGGGCCGCTGACCGGCAGGGGTTCGGTTCGCAGCGGCGCGGCCAGACCGGAATCCGTCGCTCGCGCCGCAATGCGGATTGCGATTGTAGTCCAAGACCGTAGTCCGTGCATGCCTTTGTCGCGACGGATTGCACAGACGGCTTCACCGACCGCCCGGAGCCCGACGCCCGGGTCGGCGCGGACGGCTTCAGGAGGCGGGGTCCGCAGCGGGCTCGGCGCCGCTGGCCGCCTGGTGATCACGGGCCAGGTAGAGGTAGATGGCCGGCACCACAAACAGGGTGAACAGCGTGCCAATCGCCATGCCGCTGGCGATCACCAGCCCCATGGCGAAACGCGAGCCGGCGCCAGCCCCGGCGGCCATCAGCAGCGGCACCATAGCAACCACCGTCGCCGTGGTGGTCATCAGGATCGGGCGCAGACGCAGGGACGCGGCCTCCTCGATGGCCTCGCGCAGGCTGCGCCCCTGACGCTGCAGCTGGTTGGCGAACTCCACGATCAGGATGCCGTGCTTGGCGATCAGTCCGATCAGCGTCAGCAGGCCGACCTGGGTGTAGATGTTCAGCGAGGTCACGCCGAGGCTGATGAAGATCAATGCCCCGGCGATCGACATCGGCACCGTGGTCAGGATGATCAGCGGGTCGCGGAACGACTCGAACTGCGCCGCCAGGACCAGGAAGATGACCAGCAGGGCAAAGAAGAAGGTGACCACGAGGTCCCCGCCCTCGGCCTTCAGCTGGCGCGACTGGCCGGCGTAGTCGACACTGACGTCCGGCGGCAGGACCTCCGCGGCGATCTCGTCGATGATGTCCAGCGCCTCGCCCAGGGTTACGCCCGGGCGCGGGACGCCGGAAAGCGTCACGGCGTTGAGCTGCTGGAAGCGCTTCAGCGAGCGCGGGGTCACCGTCTCCTCCAGCGTCACGATGCTGGACAGCGGGATCGGCTCGCCATCGCGGGTCCGGGTGAACAATTCCTCCAGCTGCTCCGGATTCAGGCGCTCGCTGCGCTGCACCTGCGGGATCACGCGGTAACTGCGGTTCTCCATCGCGAAACGCCCGGCAAAGCCACCGGACAGCATGGTTGCGAGATCGGCATTCAGCGTGGCCATGTCGATGCCCAGCTGGGCGGCGCGCTCGCGGTCGATCTTCAGGTCCACCTGGGGCTGGTCGAAGTCGAGATCGGTATCCATGAAGATGAAGCGCCCGGTCTCCATCGCTCGACCCACGATCTCGTCGGCAAACTGCTCCAGCTCCTCGAACGAACCGGTGGACCCGAGGACCACGCTCACCGGCGCGCCATCGCCCGGGGTGGGCAGCTGCGGCGGCTGGATGGCGAACACCTCCAGCGCCGGGATCCGGTCCAGACGCGGCTGCAGCTCTTCCTCGAGGATGGTCTCGGTATCCCGCTCGCGCTGATCCCAGGGCGCGAGCACGAAGCCGCCCAGGGCCTGGTTGCTGGCACCGGCGATGCCCGGGCCCCCACCGAAGCCGTTCACGATGAAGATGTTCTCGAGTTCGGGGATCTCGTCGAAGAAGCGATCGGTCAGCGCGGTGTTGCGCTCCAGCCAGTCCAGGCCCATGTAGGCGTCGCCCTCCATGATGGAGAACGCGAAGCCCTGGTCCTCCGGCGGCTCCAGCTCGCTCTGCGAGGTCACGAACAGGAAGTAGCAGGACACCAGCACGATGGCCCCGAACACCGCAATGGTGAAGCGGTCGTTCAGCGCCCCGTGCAGGCGCCGGCGATAGCGGCCCTGCAGGGACTCGAAGCGCGCATCCAGCCAGCTTTCGATGCGCCCGCGCTTCTCCACGGCCCCATCGCGCAGGATCTTGGAGCACATCATCGGCGACAGCGTGATCGCGACGATCCCGGAGATGACTACGGTCGCCGCCAGGGTGAAGGCGAACTCGATGAACAGGGTCCCGGTCAGCCCGCCGATGAAGCCCAGGGGCAGGAACACCGCGACCAGCGTGGTCGACATCGCCACGATCGGCCAGGCCAGCTCGCGCGCCCCCTGGATCGCCGCATCCATGCGCGACATCCCGTCCTCGATATGCCGCGAGATGTTCTCCAGCATGATGATCGCGTCATCCACTACGATGCCGATCGCCAGCACCATCGCCAGCAGCGTCAGCAGGTTCAGCGAGAACCCCATCAGCAGCATCAGCATGAAGGTCCCCACCAGGGACAGCGGCACCGCGACCGCGGGGATCAGCACACTGCGCAGCGAGCCGAGGAACAGGTAAATCACCACCAGGACGATGGCCAGGGCGAGCCCGATGGTGAGCAGCACCTCGTCGATTGCGCTCTGGATATAGTCGGTGGAGTCATAGACGATCTCGCCTTCCAGCCCCGACGGCAGCCGCGGCAGGATGCGCTCGTCGAAGACGTCACGCACCTCGGCGATCACGTCCAGCGCGTTCGCGTCCGGCGCCAGCTCGATGCCCACGAAGGTCGCCGCCTGGCCATTGAAACGCACCGAGGTGTCGTAGCTCTCCGAGCCCAGCTCGACCTCGGCGACATCGCCCAGACGGACCAGGTCGCCGTCGGTCTCGAACAGGATCAGCTGCTCGAACTCCTCCGGGCGCTGCAGGTCGGTGTCCGCGGTCAGGTCCAGCCCGACCATCGAGCCGCGGGTCTGCCCCACGGCGGAGAGTACGTTGTTGCGCTCCAGGGCCTCGCGCACGTCGCGCCCGGTTACGCCGAACGAGGCCATACGGTCGGCATCCAGCCAGGCACGCATGGCGAAGCTCTGGGCGCCCAGGATCTCGGCGCGCTGCACCCCGTTGACCGTGGCCAGCTCCGGCTGCACCTCGCGGATCAGGTAGTCCGTGGTCTGGTTGTTCGATAGTCGTTCGGAGTAGAACGACATGTACATCGCCGCCACGTCCTGCCCGACCGAGAGATCCACGACAGGGTCCTCGGCCTCGGCCGGCAAATCGCTGCGGATCTTGTCGACCTGCGCCGAGATCTGGGTGAGCGCCTCGTTGGGGTCGTAGTCCAGCTCCAGGTGGGCCTCGACGATACTGATGCCGGCACGGCTGGTGGAGACCAGATAGTCGATCCCCTCGGCCTCGGCCACCTCGCGCTCCATCGGCGTGGTGATGAACCCCTGCACCAGATCGGCATCGGCGCCGATGTACGCGGTGCTGATGGTCACCACCGCGTTCTGCACCTCGGGGAACTGGCGCACGTTCAGATCGAATACCGCACGCACCCCGAACAGCAGGATGAACAGGCTGACCACCGTGGCCAGCACCGGCTTCTGGATAAAGATGTCGGTAAAGCGCATGGCCGGGCCCCGCTCAGCGATTCGCCGGGCGCGGATCGCGCTCGGCGTCGGGCTGGGCGTCCTCGGTGATCTCCACCGGCGTGTCGTTCTGCAGCTTCAGCAGCCCGCTGGCGGCAATGCGCTCGCCCGGCTCCAGTCCGTCCAGCACGCGCACCAGGTCACCCCGGCGCTCGCCGGTCTCGATCAGACGCTGCTCCACCCGCAGCTGGCCCTCGTCATCCTCCTCGATCACGAACACCGACTGTCCCCAGGGGGCGAAGCGGATCGCGGTCTGCGGCGCCACCACGGCCTCCTCCGCCTCGCCGCGATCCAGCGTGACGCGGGCGAACTGGCCGGAACGCAGACGCCCCTCCTCGTTCGCGAGTACGGCCTGCACGCGGAACATGCGCGAGGCCGCGCGAACCCGCGGCTCGATGGCCGTCACCTCGCCGGTGAAGGCATCACCGAAGGCATCCACCTCCACCTCGACCTGCTGCCCCAGGGCGACCTCGCCCAGACGCCGCTCGGGCAGGGTGAAATTCACGTACAGCGGCTGCAGGGCCTCGAGGACCACGATCGGTTCGCCGGGACCCACGAACTGGCCGACGTTCACCTCGCGTATGCCCAGCTCCCCGGCAAAGGGCGCGCGCAGGCTCTTCTGCCGAATGCGGGCCTCCTGGGCCTTCACCGAGGCGGCGGCCTGCTCGGCCTCCGCCACGCGCCGCTGGAACTCGGAGTCCGAGATGTCGTTGCGCTCGATCAATCCGCGCGCTCGCTGCAGCTCGCGCTGCGCCAGGCGCTCGGCCGCGCGCAGATTCTCCAGCTCGGCCTCGTCCAGGGTGGTGTCGAGATCCACCAGGGGATCGCCAGCCTCGACGCGGGCACCGTTCTCGAAATGGATGGCCTGCACGATGCCCTGCGCCTCGAAGCTCAGGGTCGCGCCCTGGACCGCCTCCAGACTGCCGATCGCGCGCACCCGCGGGGTCCAGGTATCGGTCGCGACCTCGGCGGCATTGATGGTGACCACCGGCTCCGGCATATCCTCGAAGTACTCCGCGATCTGCTGATCCACGAAGACCTTGAAGCCGAAGATACCGCCCAGCACGATGGCGACCGCCACCAGCATCAAGATGAAACGCTTCATCGAAGTCTCCCGGGCCGGCGGGTCAATCCCCACCGGCGTCATGAATATGCGCGGTCGGGTCAGTCCGCCGCGTTCGAGCCGTCATCGGCGATCTGCTCGCCGATCCCGGCCGCGCGCAGCGACGCCCGCACACGGTCGGTCTCGGCGCGCACCACCGCGGGCTCGTCCGGATCCGTTCGCGGCTCCCAGCGCCAGCCGGTCATCAGGGCGTGGAAATGGCGGATCAGGTGGTCATAAGGCCGATGGATGTCATAGGCATCCAGCAGGCCCCGGGCATTGGCCAGGCTTTGCATCCCCACGTTCAGCGCCCAGGGCCCCAGCCCCATCTCCTCCTCGGAGATCTCCCGCGCCGGCGGCAGGTCGCCGCGCTCGCGGGCCTCGGCCACTACCGCGTGGACCGCCTCGCTGATCGGACGCCCCGCCTCCAGCAACGCCTCGCGCCGGGGCGTCGAGACATTCGCCCACACCACCTCGGTCACCAGGTACTGGGTGAGCCGGTAGTAGTCCGGATTGTTCGCGGCGAAATCGATATCGGTCAGAACGATCGCCAGCATCCGTGAACGCGTGCCCAGGGCCAGCCCCGGGATGGCCCGAAAACGCCCCGCCCGCTCGCGGGTCGTGCGCGCCGCCACCGCCGCCAGCAGGTCCTCGCGGGACTCGAAGTGCTGGTACAGGGTCCCGGTGGCGTACTCGCAATACGCCGCCAGCTTCGACATCTGCAGGCCCAGCAGCCCGTCCTCGCGGATCCGTTCATGGGCCCGTTCGATAAACAGCGCCTCGCGCGCCTCGCGCTCGCGCCTTCTGCGATCCTCGGTGCTCATGGCGGGCAGCATATCGAACCCAAGCCGATTTTTGAACTGGATTCACAAATCGGCCCAATAAAGGCCGGGGACCTGGCCCCGGCCCCATTGGCGGAGGGTCAGCCCGCCTCGCGCAGCAGGCGTACGATCGCGTCGGCCACACTCTTGCTGGACTGCGGGTTCTGGCCCGTCACCAGCTTCCCGTCAACCACCACGTGATCCGCCCAGTCATCGGCGGTCTCGACCTCGCCACCCAGCTCCTGGAGCTTGTCCTGCAGCAGGAACGGCATCGCGCTGTCCAGCTGCACCGCCTTCTCCTCGCTGTTGGTAAAGGCAGCCACCTTGCGCCCCTTCACCGCCGAACTCCCGTCGGCCAGCATCGCGCCGACCAGGCAGGCCGGGCCGTGGCAGACCGCACCCACGACCTTGTCGTTCTCCAGGAACTCCGCGACCAGGCGCTGCACATGCGGGTTGTCCGGCAGATCGAACATGGTCCCGTGCCCGCCGGGGAAGAAGATCGCGGCATAGGCCCCGTGATGCATATCCGCATCGAGTGCGATCGTATCGTCCAGGGCCTCCTGGGCGGCCACGGCGGCCGCCCCCGGATGGCTGGCCTCCAGGCTCTTCGGATCCAGCGGCACCGGCCCGCCCTTCGGGCTCGCCACCTTGACCTCGAAACCGGCCTTGCGAAAGCGATCATAGGGCTCGGCGAACTCGTCGAACCACACGCCGGTCGCCTGGCCCGGGCCGATCTCGCCGTGGCTGGTGACGACCATCAGTATTGTCTGGCTCATCCCGATACCTCCTTTGCGTCCATGTCTGTGGTGGACTCACCGGAAGGTCACAGGTTCCTGGCACCCACCCGCTGCATGGGTGCGCGAAGGCTTAGGAAAGGTCCGGCGCAGGAAGGCCCTGGCGGGGCTCGCCATCCGGCAGGCCCCGCCCGGGAATCAGACCCGGTAGTACTCGCGATACCAGTCCACGAACCGGGCGATGCCGTCTTCCACGCGGGTGGCCGGGGCATAGCCCACATCCTCGCGCAGGGCCTCGACATCGGCATAGGTGTCCGGCACATCCCCCGGCTGCAGCGGCAGGAGGTTCTTTTCGGCCTTCCGGCCCAGACAGTCCTCCAGCACCTCGATGTAGCGCATCAGCTCCACCGGCTCGTGGTTGCCGATGTTGTAGAGCCGATAGGGCGCGGCACTGGTGGCGGAATCCGGCTCGGCCCCGCTCCACTCGGGGTTGCGCGGCGCCACGTGATCCAGGGTGCGGATCACGCCCTCGACGATGTCGTCGATATAGGTGAAGTCGCGCCGGTGGTGCCCATAGTTGAAGACGTCGATCGGCTCGCCCGCCAGGATCTTCTTCGTGAACAGGAACAGCGCCATGTCCGGGCGGCCCCAGGGACCGTAGACGGTGAAGAAGCGCAGGCCCGTGACCGGCAGGTCGTAGAGGTGGCTGTAGGTGTGCGCCATCAGCTCGTTGGCCTTCTTGCTCGCGGCGTAGAGCGACAGCGGGTGGTCGACGTTGTCGTGCACCGAGAACGGCATGGTGGTGTTGGCGCCGTAGACCGAGCTGGAGCTGGCGTAGACCAGGTGCTCCACGCCGTTGTGGCGGCAGCCCTCCAGGATGTTGCCGAAGCCGACCAGGTTGGTGTCGACATAGGCCGCCGGGTTCTCCAGCGAGTAGCGCACCCCGGCCTGGGCCGCCAGGTTCACCACCCGCTGCGGACGGTGCTCGCGGAATACCCGCTCCATCGCGGCACGGTCGGCGATGTCCTCGCGCACCTCGGTATAGTTCGGGTGGTCCTGGGTGCGCGCCAGGCGCGCCTCCTTGAGCGAGACGTCGTAGTAGTCGTTCAGGTTGTCGACGCCGATCACCTCGTCGCCGCGCTCCAGCAGGCGCAGGCTCAGCGCGCTGCCGATGAATCCGGCCGAGCCGGTGATGAGCACTTTCATCGTGCTATTCCTTGTCGTCCGGCAGGGTGATGTTCAGCTCGAGGACCTCGCAGTCCCCCTCGCGATCCACGTTCATCTGCACCGCGTCGTCGTCGACCTGCACATACTTGCGGATCACCTGGAGCAGTTCCTGCTGCATCGCCGGGAGGTAATCGGGCCCGGAACGCGCCGCGCGCTCGCGCGCCACGATGATCTGCAGGCGTTCCTTGGCGACACTCGCGCTCTTCTGCCGCGGCTGGCGGAAGTAATCGAAGATCCCCATGATCACCCCTTGAACAGGCGCCCGAAGAAGCCCTTCTTCGGTACGTCGACAAAGCGCAGCGGACGTTCCTCGCCCAGGAACCGATCCACGGCGTCCTGGTAGGCCTGCCCGGCATCGGATTCCTCGTCCAGCACCACCGGCTGCCCGGCGTTGGAGGCATTCAGCACCGCCTGGGATTCCGGGATCACGCCGAGCAGTTCGATCGCGAGGATCTCGCCGACGTCCTCGATGCTCAGCATCTCGCCGCGTTCGGCGCGCTCGGCCGAATAGCGCGTCAGCAGCAGCTTGCCCTCGATCGGTTCGCCGCCCTGCTCCACCCGCCGCGTCTTGCTCGCCAGGATCCCCAGGATGCGGTCGGAGTCGCGCACCGAGGAGACCTCGGGGTTGGTCACCACGATCGCCTCGTCGGCGAAGTACGCAGCCATCAGGGCGCCACGCTCGATGCCAGCCGGGCTGTCACAGACGATGTACTCGAAATCCTCGGACAATTCGTTCAGCACCCGCTCCACGCCGTCCTGGGTCAGGGCGTCCTTGTCGCGGGTCTGGGAGGCCGGGAGGATGTACAGGTTGTCCACCCGCTTGTCGCGAATGAGGGCCTGCTTCAGGTTGGCGTCGCCGTTGATCACGTTGACGAAGTCGTACACCACGCGCCGCTCGCACCCCATGATCAGGTCGAGGTTGCGCAGACCCACGTCAAAGTCGATCACGGCGGTCTTGTGGCCGCGCAGGGCCAGGCCGGTGGCAATCGCGGCCGAGGTGGTGGTCTTGCCCACCCCGCCCTTGCCCGAGGTAATCACTACGATACGTGCCATGTTGGCTGCAGCTCCTTGTCGTCTTGCCGGTACCCGGCGGTGCCGGGGACAGACGGACGGGTTCCTGTCATGTCGTGGCCGGCCGCCCTTCGGGCCGCCGTTCAGATCTCCGCGATCTTGAGGCTTTCGCCGTCCAGTGTCACCAGCCGATTCTCGCCACGCTCGGCTTCCGTGATGTCCTCGGCGATCCGGTAATGCCCGGCGATGGACAGCAGCTCGGCATCCAGACGCCGGCAGAAGATACGCGCCGTCACCAGGCCACGCACCCCGGCCAGCGCACGCCCTCTTAGCGGCCCCAGCACATGGATGTGCCCGTCGGCCAGCAACTCGGCCCCCGGCGAGACCGCGCCGGTAACAATCAGGTCGCCGCCACGGGCATAGATCTGCTGCCCGGAGCGCACCGGCTGATCGACGATACGGGTCGCGCTGTGGACGGCCGCGACCTCGGCCGGCGCGCTCTTCTCCTGCGCCTCGTCGGCCCGCTCGGGCGCCGGGGTCTCGTCCTCCAGCGACACCTCGCCGGTGGGCGCACCGCCGCGCCCGCCCAGTTGCAGCACCGGCAGGACATCGAACAGTTCCGCATAGCTCTGCAGCCGCTCGGCGACCTCGCCGGCCTGCAGCCCGATCAGCTTGAAGCCCTCGGCGCGCACGCGCTCGATGGTCGCCTGCAGATCCGACTCCGGGCTCTCGGCCACCGCCTCCAGATCGAGCACGATCGGCATGTCGCGCATCAACTCCGGGGCCTGCTCGCGCCGCGCCGCCAGCACCTCGCCCAGGACCTGCGGATCGGTCTGGTACACGCGCAGCACGGAGACCAGCATCATGCGCCCTTTCAGCTCAATGGCCTGGACGGAACTCGGGGTCGCACTCATTGGATCGATCGACTCGCTCGCGGTTGGCTGCATCAATGAAGGCTGCGCCCGGCGGCGAAACCGCCCGGCGGGACGTGCGCTTTATAGCGCGGAGGGGGAAAGCACGGCAAGGGATCCGGGCCCGTTGCCACCCGCGGTTCAGGGGCGTGGCGGACCCGGGATCAGCGTGTTGGTGCGCCGCACATAGTCCGCGTACCCGGGACGCGATTCGTGCAGGCGTCGTTCCAGCAACGTGACGCCGGACACACGCAGGATCAGCAGGATCATCACCACCGCCGACGGGACGGCCCACCAGCCCCCGGCGGCCAGGGCCAGCAGGCCGAACCCGACCCAGACCACGATCTCGCCGAAGTAGTTGGGATGGCGGCTGTAGCGCCAAAGCCCGCGATCCATCACCTGCCCACGGTTACCCGGATCGCGGCGAAAGCGCGCCATCTGGGCATCGGCCACCGCCTCGAACCACAACCCGACGGCCCAGGCCAGAAGCCCGGCGACAGCCAGCGGCCACCACAGGCCATCGGCCTGTATCACCGCCAGCATCGGCAGGCCGATCACGGCCACCAGGGCCCCCTGCAGCCAGAAGATCGTCACCATGCTGCGGGCGGCGAAGGCCGTGTCGCTGCGACCGGCGCGCATGTCGGTGTAGCGCCCGTCCTCGCCATGACCCCAGTTGCGCCAGGTGATGAAGGCGGACAGACGCACACCCCACAGCAGCACCGGGATCACGATCCACAGCCCCTGCGGCGGCCAGCCGGACAGCCCCCACCACACCAGTGTGACCAGCACGAAGCCCAGCCCCCAGTAGCGATCCACCAGGCTGGCATCGCGGCGGGCAACACTGGCCGCCCAGACCCCCGTCATCAGGAGCAGCGCCGCGGCCAGCCCGGCGACGAACAGCATCCAGCCCCCCACGGGTCAGGCCTCGGGCCGCCGGAAGAGGACGTGCGACACGAACCACTCGTTGCCACCGCGATAATCGAACAATTCGGCGCAGGCCATGTAGAACATGCGCCAGCGCTGGAACCACAGCGCCGCGTCCTGCTTCCCGTAGGTCTGCTCGAACAGCGGCATCAGCTCGTCCCGCGCGGCGTCCTGGCGGCTCAGCCAGGCGTTCAGGGTGCGCGCGTAGTGCTGGCCGTTCACCCGCCACTGGCGGACCACCCGCAGGTCGTCCTGGAAGTGCCGCGCCAGGTCGTCCGCCGGCATCAGCCCGTCGCGGAAGAAGTACTGACCCATCCAGTCGTGGGCGCCCTCGCTCTCGAAGAAGTAGGCGAACTCGCGATGGGCGAAGACATGCATGAAGAACTGTCCGCCCGGTCGCAGCCAGGTCGAAATGCGCCGCAGCAGCTCCGGCCAGTTGCGCATGTGCTCGAACATCTCCACCGAGACCACCCGGTCGAACCCCGTCTGCTCCGGGGCAAAGTCATTCATGTCGGCGGTCACGATCGTCAGGTTGTCCAGTCCGCGTGCATCCCGGCGCGCCTCGATGGAGGCCCGCTGGGTCGCGGAATTGGACACCGACACAATGCGGGACTGCGGATACTGCTCCGCCATCCACAGGGACAGCGACCCCCAGCCACAACCAAGCTCCAGCACCTGCTGACCGTTCTCCAGACCGGCCCGCTCGCAGGTCAGTTGCAGCATGCCCGCCTCGGCCGCACGCAGGTCATTCACACCGTCGGGCCACCAGGCACAGGAGTATTTCAGCCACGGCCCCAGACAGCGCTCGAAATACTCGGTGGGCACCTCGTAGTGCTGCTCGTTCGCCACCTCGGTCGACAACGCCACGGGCGCCTTGCGCATCGCCTCGATCAGCGCATAGCGCCGTTCCATCGCCTCCTCGGCCGGCGCACCGCTTTCGCGCAAGCGTTCGGCCAGCAGGCGACGAATGCCCGCGCGCACAAACGTATCCGGCAGTCGTCCCTGCTCCGCCCACTCGATCATCTGCTGCATGAATGAAGGTCCCCCGCGTCGATGCAAGGTTGACCCGGGTATCCGCGGGCGGTTCCACGACCGACACACATCGAGACACCAAGGGCGGTCACACCCGAAGCCGCAGGGGTGCTAGATTGGGGCCTGGACCAGATACACAGCGATCATGGCGCAACGTCACCGGATTCCGGCCCGAACCCTGCATCGCGTCTGGGGCCCCTTCTCCAAGGGCGTCCAGACGCGCCTCGAGACCTTTCTGGGCGAACTCGACGACCGCCTGATGGAGGCCTCCGAGCGCGCGATCGACTCCCAGCGCGCGGCCCAGAACCTCGCCCTGTCGCGCCAGATCCGCATGGCCAGCGCCGCCATCCTCCAGCATTTTCGTGACCGACTTCACAATGCAGTCACACCCGAGGATGCCGACAACACCGAGGCGGCGGGCGAGCACGAACTGAGCCTGATGGACGCCGCCGATACCGAGCGCGAGGTGGCCCTGCGCAAGCTGGTCACCGGCGCGCGCTCGGTGATGGCGGCGGAGATCGATGCCCTGGAGACCGTCACTCGGGATTACCACCTGGCGCCCGCGCCCGAGGACGCCCCGTGGCACCCGCATGCCCTGGGCGAGGCCTTCCTGGAAGCGCTCGAGGCCGTGCCCCTGCCGCCGGAAGACTGCCTGCTCCTGCTGCACTGGTTCGACCGCGACGTGGTCCGGGAACTGCAGCCGGAAATGCAGGCGCTGCTGCAGGCCTTCCGCGATGCGGGTTTCACGGTGCCCGAGGCACGGGCCGGCACCCGCCCCCATCCGGGCGCGGCCACGGCGACGGGTCCCGTGCCGCAGGGTGCTCCCGGCGGTGGCGGACCGCCACCTGCGGGTGCGGGTGCGGGTGCGGGTGCGACTGCGCCCGCCGCCGGCGCCGCGGGCAACTGGGCGCAGTTCGGCTACCAGGTCCCGGTCGCCGGCCAGGTCGTCGCGGCCGCCGGAGGGGTACCAGCGGCCGGGGCCGGTTACGGCTCGCCGGCGGATGCGGTCACCACCGTGCTGAACAGTGCCTCGCCCAGCACCCTGGAACCCTTCGTGATGGACCTGCTTCAGGGCCTGTTCGACATGATCCTGAAGCGCGACGACCTCAATCCCGCGTTGCGCGAACCGCTGTCGGATCTCCAGCTCCCGCTGGTACGGATCGCCATGCGCGAGACGCACTTTTTCCGTGACCGCGGCCACCCCGCGCGGCAAATGACCGGGCTGCTGCTGAACATCGCCCTGCGCATCGACCCCGACCTGCCGCTGGACGAGGCTCGCCAGCTGCCGCTTAGCCGTCTGGTCTTCGAGAACGTGGAACGCGTGCGCAACGAGGGCCTTGGCGACAGCGACGCCTACGACCAGGCGCTCGCGCGACTGCGGGACGACCTCGCAGAAGTCGAGGAACAGATCGCCCATCAGGCAGCCAGTGAACAGGCCGAGGCGCAACAGGAAGAACGCACGCTGGAGATCACCTACAACGTGGAATCCACGGTCGAGCGCACCGTGATCTCCATGGGGCAGGACATCCCGGACGAGGCCCGCGAGCAGCTGATGGATGCCTGGGTCCCGCTGATGACCGCGCAAAAGACGGCGGAGACAGATGCCGGGGATGGGAGCGAAAGCACCGGAGCCGAAGCCGCAGGCGACACGGAGGCCGACAACGACGGCATGGCCCTGCTGCACGAACTCCTGGCCCTGATGCAGGCCGAGCCGGATTTTCAGGCCTCGGCCCCCCTCCTGGCCCGCATCCGCGCCTTTCTCGACAAGGCCCCCCTGTCCAAGGAGGAACGGGCCCGCATCAAGCAGGACCTGGTCAGTGCCCACCTGGTGGCCGCCGGAAAACGCCGCTCCACGCCCGCCGAGCCGACCAAGCCCGACACCAGTCCAGCGACCGGGTCGTCCGACGAAACGGCGGCCGCAGACGAGCGCATGGAACAGGCCCGGAAACGGGCCGGCAGCCGGTCGAGCTCGGTGTTCGGCACCTCGCCGCGTCATGCCGACGACGACCCGTCCCTGATGCGCGATCACGACGACGAGCACGTCGAATACGCCGACAACCTGGTTTCCGGCACCTGGATCCAGTTCACCTCGCCTGCGGGCACCAAGGTCACCCGGATGAAGCTGGTCTGGCGCGGCAGTCACGCCGGACGGCTGCTGTTCACCGATGCCGCCGGCCGCGCCAAGCGCCAGCACAGCATTCAGGGACTGGCCCATGAATTCCGCAGCGGACGCGCCCAGATCATCCCCGAGGAATCCCTGTTCGACCACCTGATGGACCAGCGCCTCGGTCAGACCGCCTGAGGCCCGCCCCTCCGGGGAATCCGTCGCCGGGCCGGACCTTTTTCACGCCCCCGTGGTCCATTTCCCGACGCCACCCGGGAAGACGACGATGACACGCTCACTGGCGGCCCTTTGCGCGGGCCTGGTACTGGGGATCCTGATGACCGGATGCAGCACCCCGCAGAAGATGCCCACCGTGGATCACGTGGATCTCGACCGCTACATGGGCGACTGGTACGTGATCGCCAACATCCCGACCTTCCTCGAGCGCGACGCCTATAACGCCCTGGAGCAGTACGCCCTCAACGAGGACGGCACCATTGCCACCACCTTCTCGTTCAACAAGGGCGGCTTCGACGGCCCGCGCCGCGAATACAACCCCACCGGCTTCGTGAAGAGCGAGGACAACGCCGAATGGGGCATGCGCTTTCTGTGGCCATTCAAGGCCGAGTTCCTGATCGTCTACCTCGACGAGGATTACAGCCAGACCGTGATCGGCCGCAGCAAGCGCGACTACGTCTGGATCATGGCACGCGAACCGGAGATGGCCGAGGAGGACTACCAGGCCATCCTCGCCCGCCTCGACGAACTGGGCTACGACACCGACGAGATCCAGCGCGTACCTCAGCGCTGGGATTGAACGTGCCCTGACGCCGGGCGAGAAACGGGAGATTGCCACGGTGCCTGCGGCGCCTCGCAATGACCGACCGGACGGTTCCCTGTCATCGCACGGCCCGCCGCGGCGATCTCCAAGGGCCCGAAGGCCGAGCACCGGACGCCAAGGGCGGTGGCCGGACCCTACCCGCGACCGTAGCCGCCCCCGCCGGGCGTATGGATCTCCACTGCATCCCCCGGGCCCACCTCGCGACGGTCGCAGCCCGCCAGCAGCTCGCGGCTGCCATCGGCGCGCAGGATCACATCCTCGCCCGGCGCCCCCGGCTCGCCCCCGGCCAGTCCGAACGGTGGCACGCGGCGCCGGTTGGCCAGCAGCACCACCTCCATCGGCGCATCGAAGCCCAGTCGGCGGATCACGCCATCGCCACCGCGGTACTGCCCGGCGCCACCGGAGCCCCGGCGATAGCCGAATCGCTCCACCCGCACCGGGAAACGACTCTCCAGCACCTCGGGGTCGGTCAGGCGGGAGTTGGTCATGTGCGTCTGTACGGCGCTGGCCCCTTCGTACCCGGGACCGGCCCCGGCACCGCCGGCGATCGTCTCGTAGTACTGCCGCCCGGCATCGCCAAAGGTCAGGTTGTTCATCGTGCCCTGAGCCGCGGCCTGCACGCCCAGGGCCCCGAAAAGCGCATCGGTCACCACCTGCGAGGTCTCGACGTTCCCGGCGACCACGGCGGCGGGCGGCACCGGATTCAGCAGGCAGCCCTCCGGGATCGCCAGGTCTACCGGCGCCAGGCAGCCATCATTCAGCGGGATCTCGTCTTCCAGCAACGTGCGCAGCACGTACAGCACCGCCGCCCGCACGATGGAGCCCGGGGCATTGAAATTGTCCTCGCGGGCCGGCGAGGTCCCCGCGAAGTCGATCCGCAGGCGGCGCGCCCCCGGATCACACGTGACGGCCACCCGAATCTCGGCGCCGTTGTCCAGCGCATATTGGAACGTACCGCCCTCCAGACTCGGGATCAGCCGCTCGACCGCCTCGGTGGCATTGTCCTGCACGTGCTGCATGTAGGCCGTGACGGTCGGCACGCCATACTCGTCCAGCAGCCGGCCCAGCTCCTCCAGTCCCTTGCGATTGGCCGCCACCTGGGCCTCCAGATCCGCCAGGTTCTGATCCGGGTTGCGGGCCGGCCAGTCACCCGACCCCAGCAGTGTCCGGATACGCGATGTGGCAAAACGCCCGTCACGGACCAGGCGGGTCGGGGCAATCAGCACGCCCTCCTCCTCCAGCCGGTGCGAGAACGCCGGCATCGACCCCGGGGTGATGCCGCCGACATCCGCATGGTGCCCGCGCGAGGCCACGAAAAATGCCGGGGCCGCCACCTCGGCCTTCGAATCCTCGGTCACCGCGCCGCCCGGCCCGACAAACACCGGCGTGACCACCGTGATGTCCGGAAGATGGGTCCCGCCGTTGTAGGGGTCGTTCAGCACCCAGGCATCCCCGGGGCGGAGGTCGTCGCCCGCGGCCGCGACCACCGCGCGCACGCTGGCCCCCATCGACCCCAGATGCACCGGCATGTGCGGGGCATTGGCCACCAGCTGGCCGTGGGCGTCGAACAGCGCGCAGGAGAAATCCAGGCGCTCCTTGATGTTCACCGAGTGCGCGGTGTTGCGCAGCGTAAAGCCCATCTGATCGGCGATCGCCATGAAGCGGTGGTTGAAGACCTCCAGCAGGACGGGATCGCGCGGGATCGCATCCGGATCCTCGACGGCCGGTTGCCCGCGCCGCTCGGCACCGCCCTCGCGCACGAGCCGCAGCGTCCCTTCGTGCTCGACCCGGCCGTGCCAGCCCGGCTCCAGCACCAGAGTCGCGGTGGTCTCGATCACCAGCGCGGGACCCGCCAGGGTCATCCCGGGGCTCAAGTCCTCGCGCCGGTACAGCGGTACGTCGCGCCGCTCGCCCGCCACCACCATCGTGATCGTATCCGTCTCCGGAGCGGGCGCCTCGCGCGCCCCCTGTAGCGGGATCGACGTATCCGCCGCCTCACCCCCGGTCGCGATCGCCTCGGCCGCCGCAACCGCCACGACCAGCGGACGATCCGGCGGCGCGAACCCGTACCGCCCGCGCCAGGCCGTGGCGAAGGCCTCCATCAGTGCCGCGGGCGAACCGGCCGGCACCTCCAGCGCGGTATCCGACCCCGCCAGCCGCAGATGCAGACGCCGCTCGATGCGCATGGCGTCCGCCGCCACGCCCTGCTCCGTCAGAGCCGCGATCGCCGCGCCGGCCTGATCCTCCAGCGCCGCACCAATCGCCTCGGCATGCGCCTCGTCCAGCGGCCATTCCAGGCTGCGCTCGCGCAGGGCGCGCAGCTCGCCCAGCCCCATGCCGTAGGCCGACAGCACCCCGCCCAGCGGATGGAACAGGATGTGTTCCATGCCCAGCTGCTCCGCCACCCGGCAGGCATGCTGCCCGCCCGCGCCGCCGAAACACACCAGGGCGTAGCGCGACACATCGTGGCCGCGCTGCACCGAGATGGTCTTGATGGTCTGGGCCATGTGCTCCACCGCAATCTGCAACAGCCCCTCGGCCAGCCCTTCCGGCGTCGCCGCCTCCCCGGTCGCGGAACGGACGGCCTCCACCAGCGCATCGAACTGTCGGCGGACCGGTTCCGGATCCAGCGGCCGGTCGCGCCCGGGGCCGAACACCGCCGGAAAATACTCGGGACGCAGGCGCCCCAGCAGAACGTTGCAGTCGGTCACCGTCAGCGGCCCGTCCTGGCCATAGCAGGCCGGCCCCGGCTGCGCCCCGGCCGACTCCGGCCCGACCCGCAGGCGGATGCCGTCGAAGCGACAAACCGAGCCGCCGCCCGCCGCGACGGTGTGGATGTCCAGCATCGGCACGCGCAGGCGGGCACCGGCCACCTCGCTCTCCTGGCGGCGTTCGAGCTCGCCGGCCAGATGCGCGACGTCCGTGGAAGTCCCGCCCATGTCGAAGGTGATCAGGCGCTCGAAGCCAAGCGGCGCGGCGGTCTTCAGGGCCCCGACGATCCCGCCGGCCGGCCCCGAAAGGATCGCGTCACGCCCGCGAAACCGCGCCGCATCCACCAGCCCGCCGTGCGACTGCATGAAGCGCAGGGGCACATCGCCCAGTTCCGTGCTGACCTGTTCCACGTAGCGGCCCAGCACCGGCGACAGATAGGCATCCACCACCGTGGTCTCGCCACGGGGTACCAGCTTGATCAGCGGGCTGGTCGCGTGGCTGGCAGCCACCTCGGCGAACCCCATCTCGCGGGCGAGTGCCGCGATAGCCTGTTCATGCGCCGGATAGCGATAGCCGTGCATGCACACAATCGCCAGCGCGCGAATCCCGTCGTCCAGGGCCGCCTGTAGGCGCGGGCGCAGGGCCTCCAGGTCCACCGGCTGGAGGATCTCCCCGGCCGCGTTCACCCGCTCGCGCACCGGTTCCAAGCGGGCGTACACCGGCGACGGCAGCCGAATGGCGCGCGCGAACAGCTCCGGCCGCGCCTGGTGCCCGATCGCCAGCGCGTCCTCCAGACCCTCGGTGATCACCAGCAGAGTGCGCTCCCCCTTGCGCTCGAGCAAAGCGTTGGTGGCCACCGTGGTCCCCATGCGCACCTCGTGGATCACCCCCTCGGGGATCGGCGCGCCAGGATCGACGCCGAGCAGGTCGCGCATCCCCTGTACTGCCGCATCGGCATACGCCTGCGGGTTATCGGACAGCAACTTGCGGGTATGCAGACGCCCCGTCGGATCACGCGCGACCAGGTCGGTGAACGTCCCGCCCCGGTCCACCCAGAAATGCCAGTCTTTCGCCCCTGTGGCTTGAGTCATGTCCACCGCTCTGGTTTGATCGCCCGAACTCGCGCCCCGCGGCCCGGTCGCAGGCTCGGTACTCGTCGAGCCTCTGAATGAAGGAATGATCACGCATGGATCCCGTTACCCACGCCAGTCTCGGCGCCGTGATCGGCGGCCTCGTCCTCGGCTCCCGCCTGGGGCGCAAGGCCGTAGTGCTGGGGGCCGGCGTTGCGCTGCTGCCCGACCTGGATGCGTTCATAGCTTACGGGGACGCGGTATCCGAGTTCATCCATCACCGGGGCTTTACCCATTCCTGGCTGGTGCAGCTGCTGGTGGCCACCGGTGTCGCGGGGCTGCTGGCGAAGGTCCCGGCGACGCGGGAGATCGGCTTTGGCCGCTGGTGGCTGTTCTTCTTCCTGATCTGGGCCACACACTCGCTGAATGACCTGCTGACCACCTACGGCACCCAGGTGTTCTGGCCGCTGCCGGTCGGCCCCCTGTCCACGGGCTCGATCTTCGTGATCGACCCGCTATACACCCTGCCGCTGCTGGTCGCGGCCATCGGTGCCCTGTTCTACCGATTCGCGCCGCGTCTGCTGGTCGCCGGCCTGGTGCTGTCCACCGCCTACGCCGGTTCCGGTCTCGCGCTGAAGGCCTGGCTCGACCATCGCATCCAGCCCACGCTGATCGCAATGGACCTGCAGGACCAGCCGCGCATGATCCAGCCCACCCCGTTCAACCTGCTCCTGTGGCGCGTCACCGTAATCGACGACGGCCATTTCCTGGAGGCCTGGGTCGGCATCCTCGATCAGCCCATCCGGCCGGACTTCGAGGTCTTCGAGCGCGGCGCCCATTTGGAGGATGCCGCGCTGGCCCTGGAGGACGGGCAACGCCTGCAGTGGTTCGCCGGCGACTTCCTGCGTTTCCATCGTGCGGAGCGTGACGACGAACCCGACCGGCTGGTCGTCACCGACCTGCGCCTGGGCGCCCCCGGCTACTTCCCCTTCGGCTTCGAGATCGCCGAGGAACGCGACGGCGAATGGCAGCCCGTCGCCAGCCGCCAGGTCCGCGAGGCCGGCTTGCGTGGCGATGCGATCCGCGCCATCGCCACGCGCATTGTCGACCCGGAGGGCGCGCCCTGTCTGATGGACCTGGCCGAGCCCGACTATGCTATCGCCCGGCCGCCGCCGCGCTGTCGCCTCCGCCAGCAGACGCCGTGAACGGATCCGGCCCTCCCGACGGCAGCCCACCGCACGGATGCGAGCTGTGCGGGCGCCGGATGGATACGCTGACACGCCACCATCTGATTCCGCGCAAGCAGCACCGGCGCAAGCGCATCCGGCGGCGCTTCAGCCGCGCGGAGCGCGAGGGTCGCATTCTCTGGGTCTGTCGTCCCTGCCACGATCACATTCACAAGCACTTCGACGAGCAGGTCCTGGCCGAGCGCCTGAACACGCGCGACGCGCTGCTGAGCGAGCCGGTGATCCGCGACTTTGTCGCCTGGATCGCGCGCCATCCGCCCGGCTTCAAGCCGCGCGGCTAATCCGCCAAGCGCGGGGGCCTACGACGATCCGGGCCTGGTTCGTCGTTCGCTGGTAACGGGGGCTTCGTTCGGCCGCCTGCCTTGTAGTGGCTGGGCCTGGTTCGGCATCGGGTGTTTACGGTGGCTTCGGTCCGCCGCCTGCCCGGCGCTGACTCGCCAGCGCGCCGCGAGGTACTTCTTTGCTCGTGCAAAGAAGTACCCAAGAAACACGCCCGACTGCCGCGACCCCGGCCCGCTGTGCGGGCCGGGGCTGCCCTCGCTCCGAGGGTTTTCGCGGGCGGCGCTGAACTCGCTACGCTGCGCTTCGCTCAGACATCCAGCACCTTTTCTCCCGCGAAAACCCTCTCCACTCGGCGCGACGACAACGGGGGGGATCAAGGTCAAGACAACGGCCGTCCCGACGGTCGCGCTATTGGTCGAAGGCTGGGTCTTCCGACACCTGGGCACGCTCGGCCGTTGGCCGTTGCGTGCCGCGCCCGCGAGCGGGCGCCTGGGGCTTTCGGACGGCGATGCGCAAGGTTAGGCAGGGATGTTGGGATGTCTCCTGTTTTGACCTTACTCCCCCGTATGGAGCCCCTCGCGGAGGGCGTGATGGGCCGGGAGAAGGCGCTGGATGTCTGAGCGGAGCCGAAGGCGCAGCGAGTTCAGCGCCGCCGGCCCAGCACGCCCGGAGCGAGGTTCCCGGGCGAAATCCGGGTGCCCTTCTTTGGGTCCTTTCTTGGGCAAGCAAGAAAGGACCTCGCGGCGCGCTGGCGAGTCAGCGCCGGGCAGTATGCGGACCGGAGCCACCGTAAACACCGAGCGACGAACCAGGGCCAGCCACAACAAGGCAGGCGGCCAAACGAAGCCCCCGCAAACGTCGCAGATCAGTGCTGCGAGGCCGGCGGCAGCTGGATAAAGCGCTCGCGATACAGGCGGAGTTCGTCGATCGAGTCGCGGATATCCTGCAGCGCCTGATGCGAAGCGTTCTTGCGCAACTGCGCGATCACATCCGGCGCCCAGCGCCGCGCGAGCTCCTTCAGCGTCGAGACATCCAGGTTGCGGTAGTGGAAGTATTGCTCCAGCTCCGGCATCAACCGCGCCATGAAGCGCCGATCCTGGCAAATCGAATTGCCACACATCGGCGAGGCCCCCCTCGGCACGTACTGCGCCAGAAATTCCAGGGTCTCCTGTTCCGCATCCCGGGTCTCCGACGAACTGTTGCGCACACGCTCGATCAGCCCCGAGGTCCCGTGGGTGCGCTGGTTCCACTCGTCCATCGCCTCCAGGACCTCCGCCGGCTGGTAGATCGCGATGACCGGCCCCTCGGCAAGGATGTTCAGTTCCTTGTCGGTGACAATGGTGGCCACCTCCAGGATGCGGTCGGTCTGCGGCTCCAGCCCCGTCATTTCGAGGTCGATCCAGACCAGGTTCTCGGCATTCACGGCCATCTTGTGCCTCCTTGGCGGACAGCCCACGCCTGCATGCTGGCTGCCCTTTCATCTGTCGCAGGAGTCTATCATCATGGTTGCAGGGCTCGTGACCACGGGCCCAAACCCCCGCCACAAGGAGGGAAGCATGCGACATACCCATACCAGCATTGCCACCGCCGCGACCGTGATCGCGCTGAGCCTGGGCGGCGCGAGCACGGCCCTGGCCGACGACATCCGCGTGGGACAGGACCTGCACAGCGACAACTGCATCAGTTGCCATGCCGACATGGTCGGGGGCGACGGCTCCGGGCTGTACACCCGCGACAACCGCATGGTCGGCTCGCACGACGAACTGGTCGCCCAGGTCAACAACTGCAACGTCAACCTTGGCACCAACTGGTTCGACGACGAAGTCAACGCCGTGGTCGCCTATCTCAACGCGGAGTACTACCAGTTCGATGAGTGATCTCAAGAGCAAGCACTGCCAGTCCTGCGAGGGCTTCACTGACCCGATGCCGCGGGAGGACGCGGAGCGCGCCCTTAAGCAACTGCATGACGGCTGGGGCATCGACGAGGCCGGCAAGAGCATCCAGCGCAGTTTCAAGTTCAAGAACTTCCACGAGACCATGGCCTTCGTGAACGCCGTGGCCTGGATTGCCCATGTCGAGGATCACCATCCCGACATGGCCGTCGGCTTCAACCGCTGCGCGGTGGAATTCTCGACCCATGCCATCGGCGGCCTGAGCGAGAACGACTTCATCTGTGCCGCGCGTATCGATGCCCTGTTCGAGTAACCCCCGCCCGGGAGTCCCGGCTTGAGCCGGGTCGCCCGGGTCTTCGCCCGCCACAACCAGATGGCCGACATCGCGGTGGACCACGAGCCGCCGCGACGCCTGCGGCTGCACCGGCGCTTCCGCGACCTCGCCTGTGGCGACCGCGTGGAGCTGGACGCCGCGGGAGAACAGGTTGCGCGCCAGCTCGATCGCGACAACGTCCTGGTCCGGCGGGACGGGTTCGGGCGACGCAAGGTGATTGCCGCCAACATCGACTGCGTATGGATCGTGATCGCGCCGGAACCCGCCCCGTCGCGTAACCTGATTGACCGCTTTCTGGTCGCGATCCTGAACCTCCCCGCGCGCCCGCGCCTGCTGGTGAACAAGCAGGACACCGGCCCCGCCGAGCCCCCCGAGTGGCTGGCCGCCTATCGCGAACTGGATCTCGATCCGCTGTACGTCTCCGCCAGGACGGGGTATGGGCTGGACGAACTGGCGGCGGCCGCCGCCGGGCACACCAACATCCTGGTTGGTCAGTCCGGCGTCGGAAAGTCCTCGCTGGTGGCCGCCCTGCTCGATCAATACGGGATCGCCGACGCCATGGCGCCGGCCACCGGCGATCTCGCCGCCTCCGGCGAGGGCCGCCATACCACGGTCACCGCGCAGTGGTACCCGCTCGCCAACGGGGGTGCCTGGATCGACTCGCCCGGCGTGCGCGACTTCACGCCCGAGATCCCGTCACTGGATACCCTGGAGCGCGGCTTCCCGGACATCGCGGAACGGGCGGTGGCCTGCCGCTTTCGCGACTGTCGCCACCAGACCGAACCGGGCTGTGCGGTTCGCGCCGCCATCGACGCCGGCGAACTCCCCGCGGAGCGCCTGCAGGCCTGGCACGAACTCGCCGCCGAAATCCCCGCCCAGACCCGCGCCCGCGGCTAGAGCCCGTTTGTTTTCACCACGAAGCGCACGAAGGCACGAAGAAGGGCAAGGGCAAGGGCAAGGGCAAGGGCAAGGGCAAGGGCGTTTTACCACGGAGAACACAGAGGGCGCGGAGTGGACCTTGGGGACGGTAACAGCGAAAACCAAATGTCCAGGTTTCTGGGGCGTTTCACCCGGCCTTCGAGGATTCCGGCAATCGTCTTGCCATACTCCGTGTCCTTTGTGATCTCTGTGGTTACACGGTTTTGCCCTTCTTCGTGCCTTCGTGCGCTTCGTGGTGACAATCAGAGGAACGCAGGGAGGCCGCACCGTGGATAGCGTGCAGTGAGAGGCGCGGTGAAACGTGTGGCAGGAGGTGTCGCGGCGGGGCCGGGATCAGAAGGTCAGGCCCATCTCGACGCCGATGACGGAGGAGGTCGGCTCGCGGCTTGCACCCTCGAACTCGAGGCGATCGGCCAGCCAGTTGTCCGCCGAGTTCAGCGAATAGTCGTCGTAGTACAGGCTCAGGGAGAGCTCGGACTGGTTCTGCAGGCGCAGGCGGCCGTCCAGGCTCAGGTAGCCGGCAGTACGGCCCGTCTCGCGATAGCGCGTGCCATAGCCAAAGCCCAGGTCACGGGCCTCGCTGGACAGGGGCTGGCGCACCCCCACCCGGAACTGGCTGTCGAAGCGACCGGAGGCAAAGGTCGGACCGAAGCTGAAGTCGGTGAAATACGCGGTGGACTCGCTGGCGGGGCCGAGGTCGTTCCAGTCCGGCCGGGTCTCCATGCCCAGCCCCAGATTCAGGCCGTAGCCAAAACCACCGCCCAGCTCCTGGTGGTAACCGCCCACCGCCTCGAACTGGCGCGTGCTGGCGAAGGCATTGTCGGTATCGTCGAGGATCGAGGCATCCCCGGTACTGCGGACCGACAGCCGGTAGCGCGAATCGCTGTCGCGACCGGTCTCCGGTTCGCCGCGCAGCGTGGTGATCGCCGCATCCGGACCCGCGAACCCCTGCGTCTGAGGCGACGCGAGCAGCGAATAGCGGTCGTCCGCGCTGGCCGGCGCCGCTGCGACCGCGAACCCGCCGACCAGCAGCACTCCAGCGACCAGCGAAGAACGGGGCCCACGCAGACGAACCCGCCCCAGGCCTTGCACCTGAGGCGGGTTCGTCGGGGCTGCACCGTTCAGTCCGTGTCGCGTCACACCAGTGATCCGTATTGTTGTTCTTCTTGCCTAGCCCGGGGGCCAGCTCAGCGCACGCCCGGCCAGGACATGCATGTGTATATGGTAGACCGTCTGGCCCCCGTGTTCGTTGCAATTCATCACGGTTCGATAACCGTTTTCCGCAAATCCGCGATCGCGTGCAATCTGCGCGGCCACCCGGGTCATCTGCCCGATGATCGGGGCGTCGGCCGCGTCCAGATCATTGAGCGTGGCGATGTGCTTTTTCGGGATCACCAGCACATGTTCGGGGGCCTGCGGATTCAGGTCTTCGAAGGCCAGCACCGCGTCGTCCTCGAAGACCACCTTCGCCGGGATCTCCCCCGCCACGATCCTGCAGAACACACAATCGGTCATGCCGCCACTCCCGTATCGGTCAAAATATTACCACGTATCAATATTCACGCCGACCCGACAGCGCATGCGCCAGGGTCCCGGCATCGATGTACTCCAGTTCGCCACCACTGGGAATACCCTGGGCAATCCGGGTGGTGCGCACCCCGTGGCGCGCCGCCATCTCCGCGAGGTAATGGGCGGTCACCTCGCCCTCTACCGACGTGTTTGTCGCCAGGATCAGTTCTTCCACGCCCTCGGCCTGCAGGCGCGCCTCCAGCCGGTTCAGCCCCAGCTCTTCCGGGCCGATGCCGTCCAGCGGGGACAGTCGCCCGAGGAGCACATGAAAGCGCCCGCCGAAGTCGGTCGCCGACTCGATCGCCAGCACGTCCCCGGGGCTTTCCACCACGCAGATCACCCGCGAATCGCGTTCCGGATCGGCACACCGGCTGCAGGTTTCGGCCGCGGTGAGCGTGCGGCAGACGGAACAGTGCCCGATACGCTGGACCGCCTCGTCGACCGCCCGCGACAGGCGCCGCGCGCCCTCGCGGTCGCGCTCCAGCAGGTGCAGGGCCATGCGCCGTGCCGATTTCGCCCCGACCCCGGGGAGACAGCGCAGCGCCTGGACCAGCTCGTCCAGTTCCGCATCCATCAGACGCGTCCGACCCGGCCGGTCAGAACGGCAGCTTCATGCCCGCCGGCAGGCCCATGCCCTCGGTCAGGCTGCCCATGCGCTCCTGCGTGGTCGACTCGACCTTCTGCACCGCGTCGTTGATGGCCGCGGCCACCAGATCCTCGATCATGTCGCGGTCATCCTCGAACAGGCTGGGGTCGATCTTGACCCGGCGCGCCGCGTACTTGCCGGTCAGGACCACGCTGACCAGCCCGCCACCGGCCTGGCCCTCGATCTCCATCTCGGCCAGCTCGGCCTGCACCTTCTGCATATCTTCCTGCATCTTCTGGGCCTGCTTCATCAGGCCGCCCATGCCACCTTTCATCATCGGTTCGATCTCCTGCCCCGCAACGCGGCGGTTTCTGGTTCAGTTACTTGTCTGGCGTGGCACCGCCGGTCGAGGGGGTCTCGCCGGGTTCGCGAATCCGCACGGCCCCCAGTTCGGCGCCAAATTCCTCGCCCAGCGCCTGGACCACCGGGTCCTCGCGCATGGCCGTCTCGGCGCTAGCCTGACGCTCCGCCGAGGCCGCCGCAAGCCGGGCCGCGGGGGTCTCCCCGGAAGGCTCGGACTGGTTGACGATCTCCAGGCGCAGGCTGTGGCCCAGGGCGTTCTCCAGCGCATCCTTCAGCCGGCCCTTGGCACGATCGGTACACAGTGTGCCCGGGGCCACCGCGATCACCACGCGTTCCGCGTCATGCTCGCGCAGCTCGGCGTGCCGGGCGAGTTCGCGCACCGTGCCCATGGGCAGCCCCTCGGCGAAGCGGTACCAGTCGAAAGCGCCATCCGCCGCGACGGGCGGCGCAGCCGCCTCCGGCGCGTAAGGGCCGGCCGTGGAAGGCGACGCCTCGCGCGCCTGACGCGGCGCGGTGTGACCGGCCGGTGCTTCGGCCTGCGGTACCGGCGGTGCCGGCTCGTTCACCTGTTCACGGGGGCGTGACGGCGGCGCGCTGGCGGCGCCGGCACCCCCGGTCGGGCCGGCGGCAGTTGCCGGGGGACTGGCGGAAGCCGCCGATGCCCGGGATGCGGTGCGCGTGGACGGCGCCGACGCGGTCCCGTCGGTACTGGCCGGCCGACGCGGCGGGGTATCACCGGACGCGCCCCCAGGCCCCGGAACCGGCTCCGGCCGGAAGGCCAGCAGCCGCAACAGGGTCATCTCCACGCCCATGCGCGCGTCCGGGGCATAGGGCAGATCGCGTACACCGTGCACCAGGATCTGATAGGCCAGCTGGATCGTCTCCGGGTCGACCCGGTCGGCGGCCTCCCGGGCCCAGACGAGCGCCTCCTCGCCCGCCCCGGGAGCCGTGCCGGCCACCTGCTGGACGGCCACCTGATGCACCAGCGCGGCCAGTTCATCCAGCAGCCGCGACCAGTCGGGGCCCAGGGCATCCAGCTCCGCCAGTCCCGCCAGCAGGCCGGGGCCGTCCCCGGCAAACACGGCATCCAGCAAGCCGGCCAGGCGCGTGCGCGGGAGCAGCCCGAGCATGTCGCAGGCATCGGATTCGCTCAGGCGTTCACCGCCATAGGCAATCGCCTGGTCGGTCAGGCTCAGGGCATCGCGCATCGAGCCCTCGGCCGCCTCGCCCAGGCGCAGCAGCGCGCCCGGCTCCGCCTCCACGCCCTCGGCGGCGAGGATGCGCGTCAGGTGCTCGGCGATCATCGCCGGCGGCATCGGCTTCAGATTGAACTGCAGGCAGCGCGACAGCACGGTGACCGGAAGCTTCTGCGGATCGGTCGTCGCCAGCAGGAACTTCACATGGTCCGGCGGCTCTTCCAGCGTCTTCAACAGGGCGTTGAAGCTCTTTTCGGAGAGCATGTGTACCTCGTCGATCAGATACACCTTGAAACGCCCGGTGGTCGGCGCATAGGAGACGTTGTCCAGCAGCTCGCGGGTGTCGTCCACCCGGGTGCGCGAGGCGGCATCCACCTCGATCAGGTCCAGATGGCGACCCTCGGCAATCTCGACGCAGGAGCGGCACTCGCCGCAGGGCGTGGCGGTCACGCCGGTCTCGCAATTCAGGCAGCGCGCGAGGATGCGGGCGATGGTGGTCTTGCCCACCCCGCGGGTCCCGGCAAACAGGTAGGCATGATGCAGCCGATCGCCGCTGAGGGCATTGGCCAGGGCGCGCACCACATGCGGCTGCCCGACCAGGTCCTCGAAGCGCGAGGGACGCCACTTGCGGGCCAGAACCTGGTGACTCATGCCTCCCCCGTCGATCGAGTCATGTGCACGCCCGGGTGCGGGCATCACCGCAGGGGTCCGGGCCGCAGGGAAATAGGGTGGTGGCCCGCACCCGCCACACCCCGGCGCCCGACGCAGCTGCTACCGTTGCTCCCTTCCGGGCCTGGCGGGGTTCACAGCCTGTCGTCGCGAGGGGACTGATACGGACCACCATAACGCGGTCCGCGATTCGGCGTTTCCGAATCGGGGCGGCAAGCTTCCGCATTTCCGGCGAACGCGTCAACCTTGGGGCCATGCTATGGAATCGGTGTAACCACCGCGACCGGCACACCGATAGCCTAAAACTAACGATCAAATAGAAAAGAAACACTGGATCAATCATTAACCAGGCCTTATCTTGAGTCCCGTAGTCGGGCATCGGCCCGGCCGAAAACAAAATCTTCTCTCTGGCAATCAACACTCAACTGAAGGAGTACAACTCATGGAACTCGAAAATCGCGAAGGTCAGCGCGTACCGGAAGTCACCTTCCGCTGCCGCAAGGACAACGACTGGCACGACGTGCGCTCGGCCGACCTGTTCAATGGCCGCAACGTGGTCGTGTTCGCCCTGCCGGGGGCCTTCACCCCGACCTGCTCCTCGGCCCACGTGCCGCGTTACAACGAGCTGGCGCCGGTGTTCAAGAAACACGGCATCGACGAGATCGTCTGCATCTCGGTCAACGACGGCTTCGTGATGGAGGCCTGGCAGGCTGACCAGCAGGCCGACCGCGTGACCTTCATCGCCGACGGCAACGGCGAGTTCACCGAGCAGATGGGCATGCTGGTCGACAAGAGCGATCTCGGCTTCGGCCACCGCTCCTGGCGCTACTCCATGCTGGTGCGCGACGGCGTGATCGAGAAGCAGTTCATCGAGCCGGACGAGCCGGGCGACCCCTTCGTCGTCTCCGACGCCGACACCATGCTCGCCCACGTCGCCCCGGATGCGGCCTGCCCCGAAGACGTGGTCGTCTTCACCAAGCCGGGCTGCCCGTACTGCGCCAGCGCCAAGGAGATGCTGGAGAACGCCGGTCTCGAGTACGAAGAGATCATCCTGGGCCGCGACGCCAGCCTGCGCAGCCTGCGCGCCGCCACCGGCGCGATGACCGTCCCGCAGGTGTTCGTGGGCGGCCACCGCATCGGCGGCTCGGAAGATCTGCAGGAATGGATCTCCCGCGAGAAGAAGGCGGCGTAAGTCGTCTCTGCCCCTCGGGGCGGGTGCTGTCCCGCCCCGGGTGGTCACCCGGAACATGGGTGGCCATCCGTGTCCGGATGCCCGCACGGGCGGACGTCCGGACACGGATGGCAGATCCTGGCGCCCGCGCATAGCGCGGTCGTTATGTAACACTTTCACCGAACCCTTCGAGGAATCGACATGGAACACTACGACATCATCGTGATTGGCGGCGGCAGCGGCGGTCTGGCCGTGGCGGAACGCGCCGCCCCGCACGGCGCGCGCGTCGCCGTGTTCGATCCCAAGCCGCTGGGCGGCACCTGCGTGAACGAGGGCTGTGTGCCCAAGAAGCTCACCTGGTACGCCGCGGAGCATATGTCGCACGCCCGCGAAGCCGGCGAGTTCGGCGTGGACGTCGAGATCAAGAGCATCCGCTACGCCGACCTGGCCAACAAGCGCCAGGCCATGCTGAAGGACCTGAACCAGTTCTGGTCCGGACATCTGGAAAAGCTAGGCGTGACCCACATTCCGGAACGCGCCCGCCTGACCGGCAAAAACCAGGTGGTCAGCGACAGCGGCACCGAATACACCGCCGAGCGCATCGTACTGGCGATGGGCGGCGCCCCGATCGTGCCGCCGCTGGAGGGTGCCGAGCTGGGCGCGACCTCCGACGACTTCTTCGAATGGACCGAGCTGCCGGAATCCATCGCCGTGATCGGCGCCGGCTACATCGGCCTGGAGATGGCCGGGATGCTGCGCTCCATGGGCGTGAAGACCGACGTGGTCGCGATGGAGGACCGCGTGCTGGAGATGTTCGACCCGATGGTCTCGCAGGCGCTGGACCAGCACATGGAGCACCAGAGCATCGACCGCCACCTGGGCGTGAAGGTCGCCGGCCTGGGCGGCAAGCCCGGCGCCGTGACCGTCCAGCTCGAGGGCGGCCAGGAGCTGGGCCCCTATGAGAAGGTCCTGTGGGCTGTCGGCCGCAAGCCGGCCACCAGCGACATGGGCCTGGAAGAGGCCGGAGTCGAGATCGCCCGCGGCGGCATCATCCCGGTGGACGAATGGCAGGCCACCAATGTCGACGGAATCTACGCCCTGGGCGACATCATCGGCAAAGGGCCGCTGACGCCGGTGGCGATCGCCGCCGGCCGGCGCCTGGCCGCCCACTGGTATGCCCCCGAGACGAAGCCGGTACCGGTGGACTACGACCAGATCCCCACGGTCACCTTCACCCACCCAACCGCGGGCATGGTGGGTCTGACCGAGCCGCAGGCGGTGGAGAAGCACGGCGACTCGGTACGCGTCTACGAGACCCAATTCGGCGGCCTGAACCGCGCGTTCGCCGAGGGCGAGGTGCCGCCGGTGGCCATGAAGCTGGTCTGCGCCGGGGAGGATGAAAAGGTCGTCGGCATCCACATGATCGGCGCGAATGTCGACGAGATGCTTCAGGGCTTCGCCGTGGCGGTGCGCATGGGCGCGACCAAGCGCGACCTGGACCTGACCATCCCGCTGCACCCCACCAGTGCCGAGGAGCTGGTCACCCTGAAGGAAGGCCGCCCCGGGCGCCAGGAAGGCCTGGCCCAGGCCGCCTGACACCCGCCCCGCCCTCCCTCACGCAAAACGCCGTCCCGAAACACATCCCGGGGCGGCGTCTTTTCTTGCGCGTGCGGTCTGCCGAAGCCCGCGCGGTCGGTTGTCAGAATCGCCAGCCCAACGACGCGGTGAAGGCGTCGATCTTGTAGTCGCTGTCGAAGTCGTAGCGCTCAAACTCGGCGCGAATCAGGAAGCGATCCAGCTTCACCTGCGCACCCACTCCGTAGAGCGGGTCCACGCCATCGTTGTTACGCAGGGTAAGGCTCTCATCCCCCAGGTTCCCGCGCACATCCGCATCCCACTTGGCGAGACCCGCCTTGGCAAAGAACTCGAAATGCTGCCCGATCGGCAGCTTGCCGAGCACGCTCGCCCCGTAGGCACTCGACTTGATGTCGGTGTGCGCACCCTGCTCGTCACCGCGCAGCTTCACCTTCCCGAGGTCGGAGTAGAACCCCTCGACCCCCACGTAAGGATTGAAATTGTATCCAACGAACCCGCGCCAGACGTTGTCGTCATCATCCAGGCGGTAGTCGGAGGCACCAGAACCAATAAAATCAGCGACCTCGTCCCGATCATTCTTCAGCGAGCTAAAACCCGTTCCCAGGCCCATGTACAGCCCCTCGCTCCGGTCGGATGGATCCGCCATCACTCCCTGCGGTACCAGAAGACCCGAGGCTGCCACTGCAACGGTTGCAAGCAGGAATTTTTTCATTTGCGCGTCTCCTTGAAACATTGTTGATCACCAAAGGCGCGCCGATTCTCCCGAACCGTCATATAACCAAAAAGGCCGAACCTGTGATGTCCTCCGGATAACCGCAAAAACCCCAAAAGCGCCCCACTCACAACGCGAACCCGACCACAATCAGCACCGCAAAAATGCGCGGGGACGACGCTGATCCACCGACACGCGCCCCCGGATCCCGCAGGACCCGTGCCGGGTTAAGGACACCCGGTGTCAGTCCAGTTCGCGCAGCGGGTCCTCGTTCGCGGAAGGCGCCTGCTCGCCACCGGCTTCGTCCTGCTGGCGTTCTTCCTCGCGCAGATCCTCGACCCAGCCACGCAGGTCCTCTTCCACCTCCTCGACCGTTTCGTCCACGGTCTCGCCGGCCTCCTGTGCCGGGCCGGGGTCGGAACACCCCGCCAGCAGGCCGGCAAGGCCCAGGGCCAGACCCACTGCATATACCGGACACCGGGCCCACCACGCACCCGGGTCCACGCCCTGGTTTTTTACTCGCACGTCATTGTTCATCTCGCACCTGCCCGTGAATTAAATACTCAAGGTGTTGTCCGGCCAACCCGGGTCCTGTCGTTCACCGAACCATTCTCATGGAAACGCAGCGCGCGCCGCGGGAACGGATTCACATTCGAGGACTCGCTCTTATTGCACCGCGTACCAGTTTGCAAAATGCGTCCTCAACATGCGCGCCGCGTCGCGATTCGAAAAACCGAAATGAGAACGGGTGCGCCAAGCCGGATACAAACCCCACACTGAATCAAAATTTCTGCCCTACACTGATATTTTCAGATGACCGAAAAGGAGAAAACCGATGCTGGGATGGGCCCTGTTGTTTCTGATTGTCGCGATCGTGGCGGGCGCGCTCGGCCTCAGCGGCATCGCCGGAGCCGCCACGCAGATCGCCTGGATCCTGTTTGTCGTGGGGCTGATCCTGGCCGTGGTCTTCTTCATCACCGGGCGCCGGCCCCCGCTTTAGCGAAACGCCCGTCTCCATCACCCCGGAGGCGGGTGTAACGGTAAGAAACACCGGTGTTACGCGACGTAACACACTGAAGAACCAGCCGGGCGCAAGTCACTGTTCCGCCCCGGCAGCAAGATTGGCGCGCTATTTGCAGTGAATCCCCGAAACGTGAACACGATCACCTTGGGGATGCCGCCCACGCCATGTCTGACGCGCTCGACAGCACCCGGGAGTTCCTCGGCGCCCACGCCCCGTTCGACCAGCTCGAGGCGGACGCGCTGGAATTCCTGCTTCCACGGCTGGAGAGCCGCTTCTATGCCCGGGGAGCCCGCATCACCGACCCCGAGGCCGGCCCCGCACAGCGTTTCCACATCATTCGCCAGGGCCGCATCCGGGGCGAGACCCCCAGCGAAGACGAACAGCTCTCCGGCAAGGCCTGGGAGCTGATCCCCGGCGAATGCTTCCCGATTGGTGCCCTGCTGGGGCGACGCGCCGTGCACACCGTGCACCGCGCGGCCGAGGACACCGTCTGCCTGGAACTGAACCTGGAGGACTTCGACCGCCTGCGGGCACGCTCGAAGGTCTTCAACGACTTCTGCACCCGCCGCCTGGCCAATCTCCTGGACCGCCTGCAGCAGGGCCTGGACACCCTGTCCGCCCGCGACGGCGGGTCCGCCGGTCAGCTCAACACGCCCCTGGCGCTGCGCATTGCGCGCGAGCCCGTCACCTGCCGCCCGGAATCGCGCCTGCGCGACGTCCTCGCCTCGATGCGCGACGAACGCGTGGGCTCCATCGTCGCGGTCGACGCGGAACAGCGACCAGTGGGGATCTTCACCCTGCACGACCTGCTGGCGCGCGTGGCGCTCGCGGATGTGGACCTGGATACGCCGATCGCCGCCGTGATGACGCCGGACCCGGTTGCCCTGGCCGAAGACGCCCCCGGGTTCGAGGGCATCGAGGCAATGACGGAGTACGGCATGACCCACCTGTGCGTGGTGCGTGACGGACGCCTGGTCGGGGTGCTGGGCGAGCGCGACCTGCTGACCAGCCAGCCGCTGACCCTGGATGGCCTGGTCCGCGAGATCCGCCGCGCGGACTCGGTGGCGACCATTGCCGAGCGCCTGCGTCAGGTTCCGCGCCTGATCGAGGCGGTAGTCGGCCAGGGCGCGGAGGCGGATCAGGTCCTGCGTCTGATCACCCGCCTCAACGAGCACGCCACCCGCCGCGTGCTGGCGTTGCTGCGCGGCGAACACCCGAGCATCGAGGGCATCGACTTCACCTGGCTGGCGTTTGGCTCCCAGGCCCGCGAGGAACAGGCCCTGGTCACCGACCAGGACAACGGCATCCTGTTCGATGCCGAGGCCGGTGATGCGGACGCCATCCGCGAGCGCCTGCTGCCCTACGCGAAGGCCGTGAACCAGGCCCTGGCGGAATGCGGCTTCACCCTGTGCCCCGGCAACATCATGGCCGGCAATCCGGAGTGCTGCCTGAGCGGCCCGGAGTGGGATCAACGCTTTACCCGCTGGATCGAGCAGGGCACCCCGGAGCACCTGCTCAAGAGCACGATCTTCTTCGACCTGCGCGCGGTGGACGGCGATGCCGGCCCGGTCGAGGCCCTGCGCACCCGGCTGCTGCAGAAGACCGCGTTCAACAGCCGGTTCCGCCGTCAGATGGCGGCCAACCAGCAGATGTTCCGGCCGCCGCTGGGCCTGTTCGGCGAGATCAAGAGCGGGGCCGAGGGCATCGACATCAAGAAGCAGGGGCTCACACCCTTCGTCGACGCCGCGCGCGTCATCGCGCTGGCCGCCGAGCTGCCGGCGACGCGCACCCACGACCGACTGGACCAGGCGGTCACCGCGGACGTGATGCGCGAAACCGATGCCCGCGACTACCACGCGGCGCTGCGCTACCTGCAGATGCTGCGCCTGCGCGCACAGCAGAAGGCCCTGCGCGAGGGGCGCGAAGACGACAACCGAATCCGGCCGGAAGAACTGGGCGCCCTGGAGGGACGGGTGCTCAAGGAGAGTTTCCGGCAGGCCCGCAAGCTGCAGGGACAGCTTGAGGTGCAGTACCAGCTGTGAAGGATCACGGCAAACAACAAAACCTTACGAGAGGAGCATCGTCATGTCACAAGAAGACCTGAGCCGGCAGGCGTACTGGCGGGCGCACCTGCGCCTGCTGGGCATCTGCCTGGCCATCTGGTTCCTGGTGTCGTTCGTGCTGGGCATCCTGGTGGCCCAGCCCCTGAACGCGATCCAGCTGGGGGGCTATCCGCTGGGCTTCTGGTTCGCACAACAGGGGTCGATCTACACCTTCATCATCCTGATCTTCGTTTATGCCTGGCGCATGAACGTGCTGGATCGCAAGTTCAACGTCCACGAGGAGTAAGCCTGTCATGGATCAACAGACTCTAAGCCTGCTCGTGGTCGGGGCGACCTTCGCCCTGTACATCGGCATCGCCATCTGGGCGCGTGCCGGTTCGACCAGCGAGTTCTACGTCGCCGGGCGCGGCATCAACCCGATCGCCAACGGCATGGCCACGGCCGCGGACTGGATGTCCGCCGCATCGTTCATCTCCATGGCCGGCCTGATCGCATTCCTCGGCTTCACCGGGGGCGCCTACCTGATGGGCTGGACCGGTGGCTACGTGCTGATGGCGCTGCTGCTGGCCCCGTACCTGCGCAAGTTCGGGAAGTTCACGGTGCCGGAATTCATCGGTGACCGCTTCTACTCGAAGGCCGCGCGCATCATCGCGGTGATCTCCCTGATCGTGATGTCCGTCACCTACGTGATCGGGCAGATGCGCGGGGTCGGGATCGCCTTCTCCAACATCCTGGAGGTGCCGCTGGCCACCGGGCTGTTCGCCGGGATGGCGGTGGTGTTCATCTACGCCGTGCTCGGCGGGATGAAGGGCATCACCTACACCCAGATCGCGCAGTACGTGATCATGATCTTTGCCTACACGGTGCCGGCGATCTTCATCGCCATCACCCTGACCGGCAACCCGCTGCCGCAGCTGGGCCTCGGCTCCACCCTGCAGGGTTCCGATACCTACCTGCTGGATGCGCTGGACCAGACGATGGTGGATCTGGGCTTCCACGCCTACACCGAAGTGGGCGGCATGAGCCTGATGAACATGTTCCTGCTGACCCTGGCGCTGATGATCGGTACCGCGGGTCTGCCGCACGTGATCATCCGCTTCTTCACCGTGCCGCGTGTGCGGGATGCCCGCAAGTCCGCCGGCTGGGCGCTGGTGTTCATCGGCATCCTCTACACCACCGCCCCGGCGGTCGGTGCGATGGCCATCTGGAACCTGGTCAACACCGTGCATCCGGGCGAGATCGGCACCGAGGAAGGCCACCTGGCCCACGCGGACAAACCGGCCTGGATGGAGCGCTGGGAGCAGACCGGTCTGCTGGCGTTCGAGGACAAGAACGACGACGGCGTGATCCAGTACTACAACGACGCCAACGAAGAGTTCGCCGCGATGGCGGAAGAGGAATACGGCTGGGAAGGCTCCGAGATCGTGACCCTCGACCGCGACATCATGGTGCTGGCCAACCCCGAGATCGCCGGGCTTCCGGGCTGGGTGATCGCACTGGTCGCAGCGGGCGGTATCGCTGCCGCACTGTCGACCGCGGCGGGGCTCCTGCTCGCCATATCGTCGGCAATCTCGCACGACTTGCTGAAAGGCGTATTCATGCCCAGGATCAGCGAGAAGAACGAGCTGATGGCAGGACGTATCGCCATGGCGGTTGCCATCCTGTTCGCGGGGTATCTGGGGCTTAATCCACCCGGCTTCGCGGCCGAGGTGGTGGCACTGGCCTTCGGTCTGGCCGCGGCCTCGCTGTTCCCGACCCTGATGATGGGCATCTTCATGAAGAAGATGAACAAGGAAGGCGCGATCGCCGGCATGCTGGTCGGTCTCGGGACCACCCTGCTGTACATCTTCACGTACAAGGGCTGGTTCTTCTTCTCCGGCACCGCCATGCTCCCGGACAATCCGGACGGCTGGCTGCTGGGTGTGAACCCGACCGGCTTCGGCGCCATCGGCGCGGCCTTCAACTTCATCACCGCCTACATTGTGATGAAGATGACCAAGGAACCGCCGAAGGACATCCAGGACCTGGTCGAAAGCGTGCGCGTACCGCGTACCGAAAGCTGATGGTCGGCCCCGTCATGCCTGGCAGCATCGGCATGGCGGGGCTCCCGTCACCATGACTGGATGGAGTTTCAGAAGTAACGACGGGGTCGGCTCGGGTGCACCGGGTCGGCCCCTTTTATCTGGCACATGTCCCGCGGGACAAGCGGCAATCGACCCGAACCCGGTCGCTTGCCGGTTGCCCCACGTCCTGAACCCCAACGCATCCATGCCCCGGCATCTCCCCGGGGTTGTCTCCACACGGACCCGCGCATGAACGGCGAACTCGAAGAGATCCGCGAGTTTCTCGATCGCTGCCCGGACCTGGCCCCCCTGCCGGCGGCCAGCCGGGATGCGATCGTGCGTCAGCTCACCCTGCGCTACCTGCGCGAGGGCAGCCGCTTCCCACCGGACGCCGAGCCCGGCCTGTGGATCGTGCGCACCGGCACCCTGGAGATCCGCGACGCCCGGGACACCCTGCTGGACCGCCTGGGCGAAGGCGATCTGGTGCATATCGCCGCGTCACCGCAGACCCCGCTCGGCCCCGTGACCGAGGATGCCCTGATCTACCACCTGCCTCTGGAGCGCGCCCGGCAACTGGCCGCCCGCGACGGCGCCATCGCCCAGTTCCTCGCCGACGACGCGCCGCGCCCCCTGGCCGCCGGGGGGGCGCCCCACGGCCACGGGGACGACAACCGGCTGCTGACCACACCAGTCCGCGCGCTGATGACGCCGAACCCGGTGCTGGCACCGAGCACCCTGAGCCTGCGCGAGGCCGCGCGCCTGATGGACCACGCCGACGTCTCCGCCCTGCTGCTGCACGCCCCGGACCGGCCGGGCGCCCCCGAAGGCATCCTGACCGACACCGACCTGCGTCGCGCCATCGCCAAGGGCATCGACCCCGGGCAACCCGTGGCCGAGTCGATGGTCGGCCCGCTGACCACCGTCCAGCGCGACACGCCCGCCTTCGAGGCCCTGCTGCGCATGGCCCGCCACGACATCCACCATCTTCCCGTCGTCCACGAGGCGGACGGGGCCCTGGCCGGCATGCTCTCCAGCACCGACCTGATCCGCCATCAGGGCACCAGCGCCGTCTACCTGGTGCGCGACCTGCGCCGCGCCGACGATCTCGAAGGCCTGAAGGCCGTGATGCAGGCCCTGCCCCGGCTGCAGGCCCAGCTGGTGGACTCCGGCGCGGATGCGGTGCAGCTCACGCAGACCATCACCACTGTGATCGACACCCTGACCCAGCGCCTGATCGAGCTCTGCGAGCGTGACCGGGGATCGCCCCCCTGCGCGTATGCCTGGCTGGCCAGCGGCAGCCAGGGCCGCCACGAACAGACCGTGTTCACCGACCAGGACACCGCGCTCATCCTGGCCGACGACGCGCCGGAGGGCGCTGGCGCCTGGTTCGAGGCGCTGGCCCGCCAGGTCACCGCCGGCCTTGATGCCTGCGGCATCCGCGCCTGCCCCGGCGATGTCGACCCCACCCACCCGGACTGGCGCCGCCCCGCCGCCGACTGGGCCCGCGAGATGGAACGCGTGCTGCATCACCCCGCCGCGCGCGATGCGATGCTGGCCACCCACTACCTCGACATGCGCGTGATCCACGGGGACGCCACGCTGTTCGAGCCCCTGCGCCAGCAGGCCCTGGAAACCGGGGCGCGCCACGAGGCCCTGCTGAGCGCCCTGGCCGATCAGGCCCGTGATCTTCCCACGCCGCTGGGGTTCTTCCGGCAGTTCGTGCTGGAGGACAGCGGCGAGCACGCGGACACCCTGGACCTGAAGAGGCGCGGCCTGCTCCCGATCGTGGCCATGGCACGGGTCTTCGCCCTGCATGCCGGCAGCGAGGCGCGCAGCACCGTGGAGCGCCTGCGCGCCGCCGCCCGCGCCGGTGTGATCAGCGACACTACGGCCGACAACCTGATCGATGCCTGGCGCTACATCGCCGAGCTGCGCGCCCGCCACCAGGCGAACCAGATCCGCAACGGCCAGCCCCCGGACAACGCGCTGGACCCGGCCGAGCTGTCCACGCTGGAGCGCAGCCACCTGAAGACGGCCTTCCGCCTGGTCAGCGACGCCCGCAAGGCGGCGCTCGCGAACGCCGAGCGCGTCCACGGATGAGCCGCTCGACTATGCCCGGCCCGGCCCCCGTCCGCTGATGGTCTGCCCGCTCAACCATCCCGACTGGCGCCGACCGCCCGGGCACTGGCGTTTCTGCCGGGCCCGCCGGCGCGCCGCGCGCCGGGCCCGGCCGGGCCCGCTGCGTACGTCCCTGGAGACCCCCCTGCCGCGCGCCGGCCAGGCCGTCGCGGCCAGCCGCTTCCTCGCGGTCGACCTGGAGACCACCGGGCTGGATCCGGAGCACGACCGCATCCTCAGCATCGGCTGGGTGGCGATGGACGGCGCCCGCATCGACCTGGCAACCGCGGACCAGCGCCTGGTGCGCGCCGAGGGCCCGGTGCCGGAGGCCAGCGCGGTGATCCACCGCATCACCGATCAGCGCGCCGCCGAAGGCGTCCCGCTGGACGCGGCGCTGGATGCCCTGTTCGAGGCCCTCGCCGGACGCGTCATGGTGGCGCACCATGCGGCGCTGGAGATCGGTTTCCTGGAACAGGCCTGCCAGCGGCTGTACGGCGTGCGCCCGCCACTGGCGATCGTGGACACCCTGCGCCTGGCGGAGACGGCCCTGCGCCGCGCGGGCCAGCCGATCCCCGCGCACGGGCTGCGCCTGCACACCCTGCGCGCGCGCTACAACCTGCCGGCCTACCGCGCGCACGACGCGCTGTTCGACGCCATCGCCGCGGGCGAACTGTTCGCCGCCCTGCTGAGCCGGCAATCGCCGGACGGCAAGCTGCCGCTCGGGCGCGTGCTGTTCCGCCCCGCATGGCTCTGGTAGGCGCGGCCAGCACCCGGTTCGCATGCTATCCTCGCACCCACCATGGAAACCCTGACGGGGCTGGCCCCAGGCCACTCCCGCCCCCAAACAAGAAATCGATCTGGAGGCCCTGATGAGTGACAACATCGAGTCCACCCTCACCGAGACGCGCCACTTCGCGCCGCCGGCGGAGTTCACCGCAAACGCCCGCCTGAAGCCGGCCGACCTGGAGGCCCTGCACCAGAAGGCCGAGGCCGACTACGAGGGCTTCTGGTGCGATCTCGCGCGCGAACAGATCGACTGGCAGACCGAGTTCACCCAGGGCCTGGACGAGTCCAACGCGCCGCACTACCAGTGGTTCGCCGACGGGCGCATGAACGTCTCCTACAACTGCATCGACCGCCATCTCGAGGTGCGCGGCAACAAGACCGCCCTGATCTTCGAGGCGGAGAACGGCGACACCCGCCACCTGACCTACCGCGATCTCTACAACGAGGTCGGCAAGCTGGCCAATGCCCTCAAGGGCATGGGCGTGGAGAAGGGCGACCGCGTCATCATCTACATGCCGATGAACGCCGAGGCCGTGATCGCCATGCAGGCCTGCGCCCGCATCGGCGCGATCCATTCGGTGGTGTTCGGCGGCTTCTCCGCGGACGCGCTGCGTGACCGCGTGGTGGATTCCGGCGCCAAGGTGGTCATCACCGCCGATGGCGGCGAGCGCGGCGGCAAGGTCGTCGGGCTCAAGGCCAATGTCGACAAGGCGCTCGATTCCAACGGCGGCGACGTCGAGAAGGTCGTGGTGTGCAAGCGCGCCGGCAACGACGTGACCATGCACGAAGGCCGCGACATCTGGTGGGAGGACGCGGTGGACGGCGAATCCGTCGACTGCGAGCCCGAGTGGGTGGAATCCGAGCATCCGCTGTTCCTGCTCTACACCTCCGGCTCCACCGGCAAGCCCAAGGGCATCCAGCACTCCAGCGCCGGCTACCTGCTGGGCGCGATCGTCACCAACCAGTGGGTGTTCGACCTGCAGGGCGACGATGTCTACTGGTGCACCGCGGATGTCGGCTGGATCACCGGCCACACCTACGTCGCCTACGGCCCGCTCGCCGTGGGTGCCACCCAGGTCGTCTACGAAGGCACGCCGACCATCCCCGACGCGGGGCGCTGGTGGAAGATGTGCCAGGAGCACGGCGTGACCGTGTTCTACACCGCCCCCACCGCGATCCGCGCGCTGATGAAGGCCGGTCCGGACCTGCCGAAACAGTACGACCTGTCCAAACTGCGCCTGCTGGGCACGGTCGGCGAGCCGATCAACCCCGAGGCCTGGATGTGGTACTACACCAGCGTCGGCCAGGAACGCTGCCCCATCGTCGACACCTGGTGGCAGACCGAGACCGGGGGGCACATGATCGCGCCGATCCCGGGCGCGACCACGCTGGTCCCCGGCTCCTGCACCCAGGCCCTGCCCGGCATCGCTGCCGACGTGGTGGACGAGGACGGCAAGAGCCTCGGCGCCGACCAGGGCGGCTACCTGGTCATCAAGAAGCCGTGGCCACACATGCTGCGCACCGTCTGGGGCGATGACCAGCGCTACAAGGACACCTACTGGCCCAAGTTCGGCGGCAAGTACTACCTGGCCGGCGACTCCGCCCGGCGTGACGCCGAAGGCAACTTCTGGATCATGGGCCGCATCGACGACGTGCTGAACGTCTCCGGCCACCGCATGGGCACCATGGAGGTCGAATCCGCCCTGGTCGCGCACAAGGCGGTGGCCGAGGCCGCCGTGGTCGGCCGCCCGCACGACGTGAAGGGCGAGGCCATCGTGGCCTTCGTGATCCTGCAGGGCGATCGCCTGACCGGCGACGACGCCGACGAGATGATCAAGGAGCTGCGCAACTGGGTCGCCGACCAGATCGGTCCGATCGCCAAGCCGGACGACATCCGCTTTGCCGACGGCCTGCCCAAGACCCGCTCCGGCAAGATCATGCGCCGCCTGCTGCGCTCCATCGCCAAGGGCGAGGAGATCACCTCCGACACCTCCACACTGGAGAACGAGGCCGTCATCCCGCAGCTCCAGGGCAAGGCCTGAGCCGGAGGCCGGGGTATCGCACCCCGGCCCTCAATGTCCCCGTAGGAGGCCAGCCCCCTGGCCGATAGGGCGCCGGATCGGCCCTCATCGGCCAGGGGGCTGGCCTCCTACGATTCGGGGGTATCATTTCGTAACCACACCCCTTCCCCGCACCCCTGCACGCAAACCCAGGCCAGCTGACGCATGAGCTCCCACCATTCCGACGACCACAAGGACCAACCCCAAGCCCCGCGCCTGCGTGTGCTGCTGGGCGAGGTCACGGCCATGGGGCCGGGGAAGGCCATGCTGCTGGAGGCGATCCGCGACAAGGGTTCGATCTCGGCGGCTGCCCGCAGTGTGGGGATGTCGTATCGCCGCGCCTGGGATCTGGTCGAGACCATGAACCAGAGCTTCCGCGAACCCGTGATCACCACCGCCAAGGGCGGCTCCGGCGGCGGGGGCGCACAGGTGACCGAATTCGGCGGGACCGTGCTGGCACGCTACCGCGACATGGAGCGCAAGGCCTGCGAGGCCCTGCGCGACGAGCTGCACGCCTTCGCCGACTTCCTCGCCGACGGCCAGTAACCACCGCCCGAGCCTTGACGGCCCTCCCCCGGCCCCGCATCATTGCGCCAGTCGATATGCAAACTGAAATATAACGAACCGCATATCCCCAGCCTCACCGTCACTGCGAGGAGCACCGCGACGAAGTACAAAAGCAGCGAAGCTGCGTTGAACGGCCGAAGGCCCGCCCGAAGGGCGAGCGTAGCGAGTAATCGCCCAACGGAACCACACGACCCAACCGCAACCCGCACCCACAGGGAACCACCCCCAACATGCACCTGCGCGCCCTCCTCCTGACCCTGCTCCTCCTGCTGCCCAGCCTGGCCGCCGCCAACGGCCCGCTGACCATCGCCGCCGCCTCGGACCTGCGCTTCGCCCTGGACGAGATCCTGGACGCCTACCGCGAAGCGCACCCGGAGGACGCGGTGCGCGTCACCTACGGCTCCTCCGGCCGCATGACCACGCAGATCATGAACGGCGCCCCCTACGACGTGTTCTTCTCCGCCGACATCGCCTACCCGCAGAAGCTGCGTGCCGAGGGCCACGCGGCCACCGAACCGGAGGTCTACGCCATCGGCCGCATCGTGCTGTGGAGCAACCGCATGGATGCCTCCACGATGACGCTGGAAGACCTGCTGCGCGACGACATCCGCCGCGTCGCCATCGCCTCGCCCACCCACGCGCCCTACGGCGTGCGCGCGATGGAGGCGCTCCAGTCCGTGGGCGTCTGGGACGACCTGCAGCCGAAGATCGTCAACGGCGACAACATCGCCCAGACCGCGCGCATGATCCAGGCCGGCGGTGCGGAGATCGGCATCATCGCCCTGTCGCTGGCCGAGTTTCCGGACCTCGCCGAACACCCGCACTACCTGATCGACGACGCCCTGCACGAACCCCTCACCCAGGGCTTCGTGATCACCCGGCGCGGCGAACACAACGAGATGGCCCACCGCTTCGCCGAATACATGAACGGCGACACCGCCCGCGACATCATGCGCCGCTACGGCTTCGTGATGCCCGGCGAAGAGCTGCCCGACGACGCCGCCCAGTAACCCCACATGTTCGAACTGAGCCCCACGGACTGGATGGCGATCGAGGTTACCCTCAAGCTCGCGCTGTACACCACGCTGATCCTGCTGGTGATCGCCACGCCCATTGCCTGGTGGCTGGCCAATGGCCGTGCCCCCGGCGGCGTACGCACCGCGGTGCAGGCACTGGTCGCCCTGCCGCTGGTGCTGCCCCCCACCGTGCTCGGCTTCTATCTACTGGTCCTGCTGGGCCCCGCCGGCCCAGTCGGCAGCACACTGGAGAGCTGGGGCCTCAACCACCTGGCCTTCACCTTCCAGGGCATCCTGATCGCCTCGGTGATCTACTCCCTGCCTTTCGCCGTGCAGCCACTGCAACAGGCCTTCGCCAACCTCGGCCGCCGGCCAACCGAGATCGCCGGCTCGCTCGGCGCCGGGCGCATCGACCGCTTCGTGACCGTGATCCTGCCGATGACCCGCGGCGGTTTCATCGTCGCCGCCACGCTCGCCTTCGCCCACACCCTCGGCGAGTTCGGCGTGATCCTGATGCTCGGCGGCGCCATCCCCGGCGAGACCCAGGTGCTGTCCATCCTGATCTACGACCACGCCGAGGCGATGGACTTCGCCTCCGCCCACCGATTGTCGCTGGGCCTGCTGATCTTCGCCTTCGTGGTGCTGTTCGTGGTCTATGCCATCAACCGCCGCTTCGACACGGTGCGCCTGTGACCCGACCCACGAGCGAATCCCTGCGCATCAAGGCGCGTCTGGAACGCTCCGGCTTCGCGCTGGACGTGGACACGGCCTTCCCGCTGGAGGGCGTAACCGCCCTGTTCGGCCGCTCCGGCTGCGGCAAGACCACGCTGCTGCGCATCATCGCCGGCCTGGAACATCCGCCCGGCGCCGAGGTGCACTTCGGCGACACCGCCTGGCAGTCCGGCAAGACCTTCGTCCCGCTGCACCGCCGCCGCGTCGGCCTGGTGTTCCAGGAATCCACCCTGCTCCCGCACCTCTCCGTACGCGGCAACCTGCTCTATGGTTACAAACGCACCCCGGAGCCCCTGCGCCGCCTGCACCTGGAAGAAGTAGCAGACCTACTCGGCATCACCGAGCTGCTGGGGCGCCGCGCCGACCAGCTCTCCGGCGGCCAGCGCCAGCGCGTCGCCCTCGGCCGCGCCCTGCTCACCAGCCCCGACCTGCTGCTGCTCGACGAACCCCTGAACGCCCTCGACACCCAGACCAAGCGCGAGATCATGCCCTTCCTCGCCCGCCTGGCCGAAGAGACCGGCATCCCCAGCCTGCTCGTCACCCACGCCCCGGACGAGGTCGAACGCCTCGCCACCCGCGTCGCCTTCATGCACGACGGCCAGCTCGAACGCCTGGAACCCCTGCGCGAAGCCCTCGCCCGCGCCGACTCCCCCCTCTTCCGCGACGAAGGCGCCGTCTCCGTCCTGCAAGGCGAACTGGACCCGGCCGACGCCCACGGCCTGCACCCCTTCGGCCCACCCGAAGCGCGCTACCGCGTACCGTCCACCCCGGGTGCCACCAACGGCGCCGGCCGCCCGGCCCGCCTGCGCATCGACGCCCGCGACGTCTCCATCGCCCTGACTCCACCCCAGGACGTCTCCATCCTCAACATCATCCCCGTCACCATCGAGTCGCTGGAAGAGGCGCCCGGGCACCACGGGCCCGCCCGCGTACTCGCAGTGTGCCGGCAGGACGATGGGCAGACCCTGATGGCCGAACTCACCCGCCTCTCCACCGAACGCCTCCGCCTCCAGCCTGGTACCCGCACCCACGCCCTCGTCAAATCCGTCGCTCTCCTCGACTGATGAATGAAGCCGGGCGCGCTTCGTCCCGGGCCACACCGGCCGGAGTCAACGGCCTCGGTCGCGGAACCTCGGGGCAAACAGTGATGCCGGAGCTAACGCGGCTCCGCGGTTGATACGTCGGGCTCTGGCCCGGCACTCGCGCTGTCCGGCGGTTTCCTCGACTAGGTCCGTAATCTACGGTCAGATACGGGATCACGGATCCCCGGCTGGAGACGGATTGTGCCAACCGATACGAAGGGGTAGCGGTATCGGTGCATGAGGGCGGTGGAGGAGAAAGGGGCCGGAAACAACGAGAGACCCGGCCCCGTTTCCATTTTTGCGTCGGGCGAGAAGGGACGCCCGGGGTTGGCCTACTGGTGGACGATCTCCTCCTTCAAGGAGTAGGAAATACCGAGGACTTCGTCGCAGACCGAACGCGGATAATCCATCTCGTGCATGGCCTGCACGATGTCGTCAAGTACCGCCACGAATTCGTCCACGCTGACGTTCATGCCGGTATGCGTCTCCAGCATGGACCGCCCGGTGTATTCCACCGGGCCGCCCGAGCCGGCCGCGAGGAACTCCTTGACCTTTTCCCGGGCGTGGGCGACCTGATCATCGTCGAGCGCCCAGTATCGAGGGCCCACGGTCTGATTCTGGAGGTGAAGCTCGACAATGCGGTTTACGAGCTTGTCGATTCCGGCCTGGCCACCAAGCCGGTCGTAAAGCGTTTCGGTTTCGGACATGACAACCACTCCCTATGCTTTGGTTAAGCGGAACAGATGCATCGAGCATCCACATGGAAGGCGTGACATTTCTTGTGACGGTACGGACAAGGAGAAGTGAGAGATGGCGGATCCAGATCTGATACAGGTACGCACGGCCCTCGACGCCGGGGACTTTGGTCGGGCGCGCGGGCTGATTGACAAACTCAACATGCCACCTTCGGCGGAGCTGCTGGAACTCCAGGCCATGGCGGCATATGGAGACGGAGACCTGGAAGGGACTCTGGCCGCGTATGGCGACATGTACCGCCTTCATCTCGAGAACGATGAGCCCTGCGAGGCGGCCCAGGCCGCCGTAAACGTGGGCATGTATCTGATGATGGATTCGGGCCTGATGGCGCCCGTGCGCGCCTGGCTGTCTCGGGCCGAACGCCTGGTGGCGGAGGCACCGGACAACCCGGTCCGGGCGTGGATCGCAGCAGTAAGAACCTACGAACGTCTGATGTGTGGCGACATGCCGGGGACCGGGCACTGGGCGCGAAAGGCGATGGAAGGAGGGCACAGGCACGGCCTGAAGGCACCGGCAATCATCGGACAGGTAGCCCACGCCAGGGTCCGCATTCATGATGGCGCGGTCGACGAAGGGCTGAGTGCGCTGGACGATGTGGCCGTTGAGCTGAGCGCCGGCAATCTCGATCCCCTGACCTCCGGACAGATGTGGTGCGAGGTCATCTGTGCGATGCAATGGATCGGGCAACACGACCGTGCCGAACAGTGGACCGAAGCCATGGAACGCTGGCGTCAGGGCGCGGCGTTCGGGGGGCTTGGCGGGCGTTGCCGAGTCCACCAGGCGGAGATCATGCGCCTGCGGGGACCCTGCGATGCAGCCGAGCAGGAGGCTTTGCTGGCGTGCGAGGAGCTGCGGCCCTGGATGCGCCGCGAGTACGGCTGGCCTCTCACTGAACTGGGCAACGCGCGCCTGCGCAAGGGCGATTTCGCCGGTGCCGAAGAGGCGTTCATGGCTGCCTACCAGAACGCCTGGCTTCCCCAGCCGGGGCTTGCGTGGCTGCGGCTGGCCCAGGGGCGTATCGAGGAAGCCTTCTCGATGATCGAGAACGCACTCGAACATCCTTTCGACATACCCTCGAAAGAGCGCCCGCCTACCGGCGCCCTGCGGCGGGCCCCCTTGCGCGATGCCGAGGTGGTGATCGCACTGGCCGCCGGGCGTGTGGATGTGGCGCGCGCCGCCGCAGCCGATCTGGAGACCACCGCGGAGGCCTATCAAAGCCACACACTGCGCAACGCGGCCGTCGCGGCCCGGGGGCGTCTGGCGCTCCACGAAGGGCAAACCGCAGAAGCGATCCAGCTTTTGAGTAGCGCCGTTACCGAATGGGTCTCGCTGCGAATGCCCTTTGATGCAGCAACCCTGCGCATCGAACTTGCCGAAGCCTATCGCGCAGCAGGCGACCGCGGGGCAGCAGAGCAGGAGTTCGAGGCCGCCTGTAGCGCATTCCGGGACCTCAACGCCACTCCCTGGGCCGAACTCGCACGCGAACGGGTGCCAGAGGAGCCTGCGGGTATAAAACCCGAGCCCGAACGCTGCATCTTCAGCCGGGAGGCGGACATGCGAACGGTGACGTACGCCGGCACCACCGTGCGCCTTAAGGACCTCAAGGGCATGCGCTATCTGGAGCGCCTGCTGGCAGAACCCGGTCGCGAATTCCACGTCCTCGACCTGGTCTCTGCCGAACGCGGGGCGCTACCAGTCGAGCCCCCTGCGGAAGATCTGCACATCGATGCCCAGGCGGGGCTGGAGGTCTTCGACTCGAAAGCGCGCGAAGCTTATCGGCAACGACTCGCCGAGACGGAAGCGGATATCGAAGAGGCCGAGGCCAACAACGACCTTCACCGGGCAGAATTGGCACGCGCCGACCGCGAATTTCTGATCGACGAACTGCGCCGCGGCGTGGGCCTGAACGACCGCGCCCGAACGGTGGGCGATGGCGTAGAGCGCGCACGAACCAGTGCAACCCGGTCGCTGCGTTATGCCCTCGATCGAATCGCCCAGCACCATGCAACGCTCGGCGAGCACCTCGAGCGGACGGTACGTACCGGCACCTATTTCGCTTACGAGCCCGATCCTCGGGCGCCGGTCAAGTGGCAGATCTGATCCCACTGCATCCGTATTGCACGAAGCACTCGCACAGGTCACGGAGACAGGTCACGGGGGTCAAACCTGCCTCCGGGGGTCAAACCTTGCCTTTTGCCTCCGTACCACTGCATTTGCCTCCGGGGGTCAAACCTTGCCTTTTGCCTCCGTACCACTGCATTAGTACGGGACACCCACTTTCTTCGGACCTGCCCGGAAACGAACTCGGCGCCCGGAGGCGCCGATCGAAGTGGCAGGGAGAAGGCCGGGGCCTAGCCCCAAATGTCCTGAGTGATGCCGGCGTACCAGGCGCGGGTGTGTTCGGCCTCCTGGCGGCGGAAGGTCGAGGACTGGCCCAGCGGACTGACGTCACCGGAGCCTTCGACGGCCGCCTGGGCGCCGTCTTGGTACTGGTACACGGCGGCGATGCTGACGCCGTAGTCCGGCGTGATCAGACCGTAGCAGGTGCTGGCCGAAGATGGCTCCAGGGGCTCCTCGAGTAGTGGACACCCACTTTCTTCGATGCTGGGTTCGTGCGCCAGGTGTTGCGTATTGCGCAATCCGCTACACTCAAGACATGATCAAGTCGTTTCGGCACAAGGGACTGCGCCGCTTCTACGAGTCGGGCAGCGTTAGTGGCATCCAACCTCGACATGCAGGACGTCTGAGGATGCAACTGGCCGCCCTGGATACCGCGTCCACGATCGAAGACATGGATATCCCCGGGTTCCACCTGCACCGACTCAAGGGCACCGCACAGGATCGCTGGAGCATCCGGGTCAGCGGCAACTGGCGCCTGACCTTCGAATTCCATGACGGGAATGTCCATATCCTGGACTACGAGGATTACCACTGATGACCATGCACAACCCTCCGCACCCGGGCGAGTTCATTCGCGAGGTCTACCTGGAGCCGTTTGGACTGAGTGCCCGCCAGCTTGCCAGCAAGCTCGATGTGTCGCCTTCCACCCTGGGGCGCGTCCTGCACGGACGAAGCGGAGTCAGCCCCGAGATGGCACTGCGTCTTTCCAAAACGCTCGGCCGTTCGCCGGAAAGCTGGCTGGCCATGCAGGACCAGCACGACCTCTGGTGCGCACGGAAGAGCGTGAAGCTGGACGCCGTGCAAAAGATGCGGTTCGATGGGCACAGAGAAAACGGGCAGCCAGCCGCGTAGCGGGCAAGCTAAGGGGACACCCATCTTCCGTCTCGATTTCGACGGCTACCCTGGGCTGTGAGGAATACACTGATTCGTGCGGGCGTTACGGGCGTTACGGGGTCGGACCTCGGTAAACCACTGAACATAGTGCGGTAAGAGCCACACCAAGCGCCTCATACGGCCTTAAACAGCCATTTTTGGGCTAAAAATGGGCCGCCAAGGACTTTTACGGCCAACCTGACGGATGGTCCTGCGTAAGCCTTGCGATGGGCTTCCGGGGTTGTATCCTCGGGCGGTGTCCCCCACCGAGTGCTGCTTTCATGAACGCGTCTACCCAGCCCGACAACCCCGCGAACCCAAAAGGCCCGAGCGGCGCCGACCAGGACGGTTTTGCCGCTTTCGAACGGGGCGACTACCAGGCGGCCCGGGAGATCTGGGAGGCCCGCGCGGAGGCCGGATGGGCCTGGGCGCAGCTGGGTATGGGCATCCTCTATGCCGAGGGACTGGGGGTGGAGGCGGACGCGGGGCGTGCGCGCGAGTACTGGTCACAGGCCGCGGAGCAGGGGCTGATCGATGCCAGCTTCAACATGGGCGTGATGGCCGAGAAGGCGGACCCGGCGGATACGGATACGGCGCGACACTGGTATGGCCGCGCGGCCGAGGCCGGGCACGTGGTGGCGCAGAACAATCTGGCAGTGCTGCTGCTGAACCGGGGCGGTGAAGCGGCCGCCAAAGAGGCGATCCAGTGGTGGAAACGCGCCGCGGAGCACGGCGACCCCGACGCCCTGAACAGTCTCGGCGTCGCGCACCAGCAAGGCAGCGGGTGCGCGCGCGACCGGGCTGCGGCAGCCGAGTACTACGCCCGGGCCGCCGAGGCGGGACACCGCGACGCGGCCTTCAACCTCGCCCTGGCCCTGGAACAGGGCGACGGCGTCGCGACGGACATGACCGGGGCCGCCCACTGGTATCGGCAAGCCGCCGAGGCCGGGGACCCGGACGCCGCTGCCCGCCTGGGGAACCTCTGCCGCGACGGCAACGGCACGCAGGAAGACCTGACGGCTGCGGCCCACTGGTATCGCGCCGCGGCCGAAGCCGGCCATCCCCAGGCCCAGGCGAACCTGGGCGTCCTCCTGGAACGAGGGCTTGGGGTGACTCAGGACGAGTCGGCCGCGGCCGCCTGGTACCTGGCCTCGGCGCGGCAGGGGCTGGCCCCGGCCCAGTACAATATGGGCATCGTGCTCGCCGAGGGCCGTGGCGTGGAGGCCGACCTGCCCGGCGCCTGGGTCTGGTTCGCGCGCGCCGCCGATCAGGGCCACAAGCCGGCCGCGGAGGCCCGCGACTACGTCCACCAACAGCTCACCCCGGAGCAACGCAGCGAGGCCGAGGCGCGCAAGGCCGAGACCTCGCGCTAGACCACCAGCGCGGGCAGCCGAAGCGCAGCAAGCAGAGGCCAACCAGCTCGCCCCCTGCCCCGTCATGGCGAGGCCCCACAGGGGCCGTGGCCATCTCCAAACGCCGCCCCGGACGTCCGCCTCGATCAGCGCCCGGCCATCCCGTCAGCGATCGCCACGGCGTTGCACGCCTCGCGATGACGGAGCCGGCCCGCGAAGGCGACCGTCACCCTCGGCCGACGCAGCGCGACCCGGTAACCGCAACATCCGCTCCCCCGCCGCAAGATTGTGGAAGCCACCCCGACCGGGCCAAGCCAGAATCCTGGATAAAGGCCGCGCGCACGCATCCCTGTGGCGGGGCCCATGACAGAGAAAAGGCTACGCACGGCCCGCGGCCGGCCAAGCCATGGACCCCAGGAGGTGCCTCATGTACGACCACTCGATCCGCCCCACGGGAGCGCTTCGCCACCTGGCCACGGCTGCCGCCGCGCTCGCACTGGCCGCCCCCTTGGCGAGCCTGGCGGCCGACGAAGGCCAGGCCTTTATCTGGGCGCCGGACGCCCCCGATCTCGAATGGAACCCCTGCCCGGCCTTCATGCCCGACGACTGCCGCCTGGCCGTCCTCCAGGGCGACCCGGCCGAGCCCAACGCCGATGTGTTCTTCCTGCTGCCCGGCAACAGCACTGCGCCCCATCACTGGCACACCAGCGCCGAACGCATGGTGCTGGTTCAGGGCGAGATGCAGGTGGACTATGACGGCCAGGAACCGGTGGTGCTTCAGCCCGGGACCTACGCCTATGGCCCGCCGCGCCTGGCACACACCACCCACTGCATCTCGGACGAGGACTGCATCCTGTTCATCGCATTCGAAGAACCGGTGGACGCGCACGAGACACACGGTCACTGAGGCCAGCCGATCCCTGCCATCCGGGCTTGACGCCCCGGGCTCGTTCCAACGAGCGGGCAGAAAGACAAGCCTTTGCGCAATGCGCCGAGAGCCGGCGCATTGCCAGCAACGAGGCAGGGAGGCGAGTACGCGCCTTATTCGGTAGCGGCGTCGCGGGGCCACTCGCGAAAGCCTTCGCGAACCGAAAGGCAGCGGGTATACCCCAGGTCCCGCAGCAGCTCGGCGGCGCGCAGGCTGCGGCGACCGCTGTTACAAAGACACAGCAGGATCTGGTCCTGGGTGACGTGATGCCGGTTAATCAGGGAGATGAAGTGCTGGAAGTCGCGATCATCCGGCTCGTCCGCGTCCAGCAGCTCCTGCTCTTCCTCCGACAGGCCCCGACCCAGTAGCTGCTTCAGGCGGAACAGGGGCACCGGGACCGCCCCTTCCACCTCGCCCTCCAGTTCCAGCTCGAAGGGCTGACGGATATCCAGCAGCACCGCCAGACCAATATCCACCAGCTCGCGGGCCGCGTTGACGCTGATCTCCAGCTGCGGGGTCGTTGCTTCATCTGCCATGGGCGCTCCTTTGCGTTCCATCTTTCCTGTGGCCATCACCTCGACACCGGGTTCCATGCCGGTCACTCCCACGGTAGCGACCGCCCGCGCTCCGGACAATTGAACGCGTGCCCGACACGAGGATCCGGCGCCGGCCGCACCCTGCCGATCGGCCCCGCCACGGTTGATGTGCCTCAAGGATTTTCCCGCCAGGCCGTTTACAGTATTCCCTGTCCGATGCGTCGGGCTTCTGCACACCAGGTACCACAAGGACCCGCCCACGAACCTCCGCTCGCTTTCCGTTCGATCCAAGCTGGTCATCACCATCGTGGTACCCGTGGCCGCGCTCCTGCTGCTGGCGGCCCTGGCCGCCCGCGGCACGGCCAATATCGAAGAAGGCGTGCAGAACATCTACCACGACCGGGTCGTGCCCCTGCAGCAGTTGAAGACCATCGCGGACAACTACGCGGTGCTGGTCATCGATGCCGTGAACAAGGCCGATGCCGGGCGCATGACCGCGGAAGAGGCCCTGGCCGACGTGCGCGAAGCGCGCACGGAGATCGCCACGATCTGGGAGGTCTACCTGGCCACGACGCTGACGCCCCGGGAACAGGAACTCGCCGATGGCGCCCGCTCCCTGTTCCGCGCGGCGAACGCGGACCTGGATCGCCTGGAGGCGGCGCTGGGCGGGATGTCGGGCAATGTGCAGGGCGAGCTCGATGCCTTCAACGGCCCGCTGTACGACAGCATCGACCCGATCAGCGACCAGATCACCGAGCTGGTCGACCTGCAGATCGAGGTCGCCGGCGCGGAAGCCGAACGGGTATCGGAGTTCTACACCCAGGTGCTGGTGCGCAGCGGCGCCCTGATGCTGCTGGTCCTGATCGGGGTCGTGATTACCGGGGTGTGGACCTATCGCTCGGTAGCGCTCCCCATCGCGCACATGCGCGAGACGCTGGAGGGGATCGCCGGCAACCATGACCTGTCGCGCCGGGTGAATGTCGGTGCGGACGACGAGATCGGCGCGACCGCGACCGCCCTGAACAGCATGCTCGACCAGTTCCAGGACTCCATCCGCGAGCTGCGCACCCTGACCGACCAGATGGCCTCGGCCGCCGAGCAGTTGTCCGCGGTCAGCGCGCAGACCGACGGCAACATTGACCAGCAGCGTTCGCAGACCGAGCAGGTCTCGACCGCGATGAACGAGATGGCGGCGACGGTTCAGGAGGTCGCGCGCAACGCCTCCGATGCCGCCTCCTCCAGCCAGGAAGCCGACCAGGAATCCCGCGCGGGCGGCGAAGTCGTGCGCACCGTCGTCAGCGACATCGGGCGTCTGTCGGGCGAGGTCGCCACCATCGAGGAGACCGTGCGCAAACTGGACGAGAAGGGCCAGCAGATCGGCACCGTGCTGGACGTGATCCGCGGGATCGCCGAGCAGACCAACCTGCTGGCCCTGAACGCGGCGATCGAGGCCGCCCGCGCCGGCGAGCAGGGCCGTGGCTTTGCCGTGGTGGCGGACGAGGTCCGCACCCTCGCCTCGCGCACCCAGGACTCCACCGCCGATATCCAGTCGATGATCGAGGCGCTGCAGGCCGGCACCCGCGACGCCGTCACCGCGATGGGCCGCGGGCGCGAAATGGCCGAGGCCACCAGCAACGACGCCGAACGCGCCGGCCAGGCGCTGGAATCCATCGTCCAGGCCGTCGGCCGGATCAGTGACATGACCACGCAGATCGCCAGCGCCGCGGAAGAACAGAACGCCGTGGCCGAGGAGATCAACCGCAACATCTACGCGATCAACGACATCACCGGCGACACCGCCAATGGCTCGCGCCAGACCGCGACCGCCAGCCAGGAAGTCGCGGACATCGCCTCGCGCGTGCGCGACCTGGCCTCCGCCTACCGCATCGCGTAACCCTCGCATTCTGGTCACCCGCGAGGCCCGCTCCAGGGCCCGCGGGCCTGCCCCTGCAGGCGTTCAGATATCGTCCGGACTATCTGGTCCCGCGACGAGACCAGGCCTTCGCCGACAACAGAATTTGTGTTCGGCGCACGGGGAACTCCCACGTTCCTCGAGGATCGCATTCTCCAGCCGCCCGGGTCACGTCGTCATTCGATGACGTTTTCATGACCGCTCTCACTGTAATCGCATTCTAGACGCATTCTTGTTGCAATATGTTTTAGAATCTGCTTATTTTCTACTCTTCCACTTTCGAAACGATCAGGAGACTCCATGCGAGCCATCAAGACACTAGCCGCTTCCGCCCTTATCGCCCTTGCCGGTGCAGGCGCGACCGCACAGGCGGACGAGCCCTCCAAGCTGTTCGTCAGTGTCACCTCGGCCGATGATCACACCCAGTTCATGTCCATGGTTCTGGCCAACCAAAGCATGCGTCAGGGTCAGGAAATCCGTGTGCTGCTGTGCGGTCCTGCCGCGAAGATGGCGACCGAAGACTTCGACGGCGCCACCATGCAGCCGGCAGACCGGAATGCGCAGCAACTGATGATGAACCTGCTCAACAACGGCGCGACCGTCGAGACCTGCGCCATCTTCCTGCCGAACACGGACTACACCGAGGCCGACCTGCTTGACGGCATTACGCCGGCCGATCCGGAAGAAGTCGGTGCCTACATGGCTGATCCGAACGTGCGTTTCTTCTCGAACTGATCACTCGCTGGTAGTGATGACGAGGCCCTCTTCGGAGGGCCTTTTTTGTTGGTAGACCAGAATCCCAACAGGCCGCTTGGCCCGGTAAGATGTCGATTGTCCGGACCTCTTCGGTCCTCGGGTATACCCCGGATGCACGCCGACGACTACTGGGAGGAGCGTCGCTGTGAGACTCTGGTCGAAGTGGAAAAAAGGCGGGGCGCTGCTGGCCAACGTCCTGCAGCGCCAGGGAATCGACCCGAAGGCAGCCGCGGCACGGGATAGCTTCAAGCAGATCCTGGATGACGCCGAGGCCGAGGCCGACACGCGCCTGGCTCGCGAGCAACAGGACACAGGACCTCTGTCACGGGACGAGCGCAACACCCGCTGGGAGGCGCTGTTCTTCGAGGAGATCCGCGCCCGGGCCAGGGACTACGCACAATCCGCGCGCAACCAGCGCAAGAATTAACCCGACCACACTGCCAGGTCCATTTCGTGGCGCCCGTCGCGCTTCGTGCTACCCTCCGCCGCGTTTCCCGATCCACCGGTCCCGCCCATGAAATTCTTCCGCCTGATCAGCGTCCTCGAGGGTTTGTCGCTCATTACCCTGCTGTTTATCGCGATGCCGCTGCGCACCTACGCGGACATGCCCCTGGCCGTCACCTATGTCGGCTGGGTCCACGGCATCCTGTTCATCGTCTACGGCGCGGCGTCGGTGATGGCCAGCCACCTGAGCGGCTGGCCGGTTTGGAAATGGCTGCTGGTGCTGTTCCTCGGCGTGGTGCCCTTCGGCTTCCTCTACGTGGACTACCTGATCCGCCGCGAAACCACCCCCACCGGCAACGCCGAGACGGCCTGACGCGCGGCACAGCCCCACACGGCGTCATCCCGGCCTCAGCGAAGCGCAGAGCCGGGAGCGCCCACGCCGGCCTTGCCACCGACCGCGCCCGCCCCACCGGCGGAGACCCCGGATCACCGCTGCGCGGCGTCCGGGACGACGGAGCGCAGGAGACCCGACGTCAGGCTTTGTGCCTTGCCCTGCACGTCTGGTGGCGCAAGGGCGTCGGGCGCACCCCTTCCACGGCCGAGAGTGTCGACACCAGACGAGTCCGGGTCTGAGCGCGCGTGGTGCCGACCCGCGCCGGCTCAGTCTGCGTCGCGCAGGAGCTGCTGCTCCATGTCGACTATGAAGCCCGGCAGGGTGTCTAGATCGTGCTGATCACGCACGCCCTTCTCGCCCTCGCGCACCAGCGTGCCGCCCGGGTGGTCGTCGCTGTGCAGGAACTGATAGGTGATCTGACCCGGGTAGAACACCTCCACCTCGGTCCATTCCAGGTCGGCTTCGTCCAGGTCCCCATCGACACGGCGAGCGACGATGTCGGCCTCCCCGTCTTCCAGCCCCAGGGTCATCGGCAGCGAGACCAGGTGCCAGCGCGCGCCCGCGGCACTGTGAACCGCGAAGGCGACGTTGTAGGACGCGCCATGTTCCAGGGTCTTGCTGTCCCGGGCGTTGGGGGCCTCCAGCGTGCGGGTGAGTGCAATCCGCCAGGCGCCGTCTTCGTAGCCACCATCGGCACGGATCGCGCCGCGGCTGCCGCTCGGCTCCCGCAGGAACCGCTGCGGGATCACATCGCCTTCCTGCCAGTCGTGGTCCGGATCGAAGGCGATTGCGTTGCCCTCGTGGATGTAATAAGCATCGTCCTGGCCGTACTCGCGGGCGATCAGGGCCTCCCACTCCAGAGCGGGGGCTCCGACCTGCTCCGGATCGAACATCCAGGCAGGCTGATCGGCGTCGTCATCCCAGTTGGTCGTGAACATGCTGGTGCCCTCGGACGACAGGCGGTAGTGCAGCACGTAGTTGTTGTCCGCGTAGCCCATCGGGTGGCTGCGGTGGGAGCGCCACTGCCACAGGTCGAGGAACACACCGTCGGACTGCAACTGTTCCAGGGCCTCGTCATCGATGACCTGATCCCAGGAGACCTCTTCCGGATCCTCCGTGACGCGGGTCTGCGGGAGGTACTTGCGCACGTCGCTGCGCCCGAGGTCGCCGCCCAGCTTGGGATGCTCGCGAACGGCATCCGCGTCCACCTCGGAGGTCAGGCTGCGCATACCGTCGTGCGCGGTCATCCATCCGCCCATGCGGTCGAAACCCTCCACCTTGCCGTCGTCCAGCATCATGGAGATCCGGTCCTCGTACAGGCCGTGCTCGTCCGGCCCCGGGCCGCCGGATCCGTAGCGCACCCACTCGCCATCCTCGTAGCGCCAGACCTGGTGATACCAGCTGGGCGTATCGGTCTCGTACTCGTAATGGATGCGGAAGTCTTCGTCGTTATAGACCGCGGCGACCCGCAGAACCGCGCGGGCATCCTCTTCGGCGGGAATAAAGACATTACGATCGGTGTCCACGACACGGGGTTCGGCCAGCGCCAGAGCCGGGCAGGCGGCGGCGACCGCAAGGGCCATCAGCGTTTTCTTCATGTGGCTCTCCCTATATATGGCTTTGAAGATATTTTGAACTCCCTACGACCACAAGGGAATTAGCCAGTTCCTGCCGGGTGTCCCGACAGAGATCACGGCCAGAGGCCGTGCAACGCTGGCACCCGCACCCGGCAGGAGCCGCACACCCTCAACAAACCCTCAACGAAGGAGACCTGGATGGATCACCACGACGAAGCGTTTCTCCAACGCGCACAGGCCGCGCGCGAGCGCATCGAGGAAATTGAGCCGAAACAGGTAGACGGCCACCTGGCATCCGGTGCCATTGCCATTGATGTACGCGAACCGGAGGAGTACCAGAAGGGTAGCCTTCCGAACGCCCGCAACGTGGCGCTGGATTCCATCACCCGCCAGATCGAGGGGGTGGTGCCTGACAAGGGCGCTCCCCTGGTCTGCTTCTGCAATGGTGGCAACCGCGGGGCACTGGCGGCGGCCCAGCTGGTGGATATGGGCTACACCAATGTCCAGTCCATCGCGGGCGGACTGCGCGCCTATCAGGACCCGGATGACACCCCGGAAAAATGAGTAATCCCCCTGATCGATGACAGGCCGTGCGCCCGAGCCTCCGCGGGTGGGCGCAGCTTCCACCTTGCGCCTGCGCGCATGGTTAAATCGGCCCTCGTCTTTCTGAAAGCGAAGCCGCCATGATTGCCGTGATCTTTGAAGTCGAGCCCCATTCCGAACGCAAGCAGGATTACCTGGATGCGGCAGCGAGCCTGCGCGAACACCTGAAGGACGTCGACGGATTCATCTCCATCGAACGTTTCGAAAGCCTGAGCCAGCCGGGCAAGGTGCTGTCGCTGTCCTTCTGGCGGGACGAGGCCGCGGTGCGGGAATGGCGCAACCTCGAGGAACACCGTCAGGTGCAGGCGGCCGGGCGCGGCGGCATCTTCGCCGACTATCGCCTGCGCGTGGCCGAAGTCGTGCGCGACTACGGCATGCACGAGCGCGACCAGGCCCCGGACGACTCGCGCCGCGCACACGGAAACTGACGCTCGCCGCCCTGCCCGTCGCGCAACTACCCCCGTGCTGGACTATAGCTTCAGGGTTACCCACTGAAGGGAGATAGGGCATGGGCATCGTGAGCGAATTCAGGCAGTTTGTGGCGCGCGGCAACGTGGTGGATATGGCCGTGGGCGTGATCATCGGGCTGGCGTTCGGCCAGATCGTGTCGTCGCTGGTATCGGATGTGGTGATGCCGCCGATCGGCCTGCTGATTGGCGGGGTCGACTTTTCCGATCTGGTGATCGTGCTGCGCGAGGCCGAGAATGGCGTGGCGGCGGTCACCATCAATTACGGAGTGTTCATCAAGCGCGTGGTGGACTTTCTGATCATTGCGGCCGTGGTATTCGCCGCCATCAAGATGATCGCGCGCCTCCAGCACAAGGAGGAGGCAAAACCCGCGGAACCGCCAGCTCCCAGTAACGAGGAAAAGCTGCTGGCCGAGATCCGCGATCTGCTGAAAGCGCGACAGGACGGCTGAAGGGGCCGCAAACCGGGCGGCCACGACGAGGACAAGCCAACCGGAGACGAGTTTGGACAACACCATTGAAGTGGAAGGGCTGGTACGCGACTTCGGCGGCACCCGAGCGGTGGACGGGGTGGACCTGCAGGTACCCTCGCATCAGGTCCTGGGCCTGCTCGGCCCGAACGGCGCGGGCAAGACCACCGTGGTCCGCATGCTGGCCACGCTGCTGGCCCCGACCGCCGGCACCGCCCGCGTGGGCGGCTTCGACGTGGCCCGCGAGGCCGCGAGGGTGCGCGAGATCATCGGCCTGACCGGTCAGTACGCGTCGGTGGACGAGAAACTGACGGGGCGCGAAAACCTGATTCTGATCGGCCGCCTGCTGGGCCTGAAGCGCCGGGACGCCCGGGCGCGCGCGGATGCCTTGCTGGAGGACTTCGACCTGCTCGACGCCGGATCACGCCCCGCGCAGACCTACTCCGGCGGGATGCGGCGCCGGCTGGATCTGGCCGCCAGCCTGGTCGGGCGCCCGCGCATCCTGTTTCTGGACGAACCCTCCACCGGCCTCGATCCGCGGGCACGCCGCGATCTGTGGGAACGCGTACGCCAGCTCCAGGCCGACGGCACCACTGTACTGCTGACGACCCAGTACCTGGAGGAGGCCGATGCCCTGGCCGATGCCATCGTGGTGCTGGATCAGGGCCGCGTGATCGCCGAGGGCACGGCGGCGGAGCTGAAGGCCCGGGTCGGCGGGCGCTCGCTGTTCGTCAGGGTGAGCCACGTCGAGCAGGCCCCGGCCGCGGCCGAACACGTCGCCGCGATCACCGACCAGCCGCCCCAGGTCGAGGGCGAGGCCATCAGCACACCGGTCCGGGATCCGTCCATTCTCCCGGCCGTGCTGCGCGCGCTGGACGCCGCCGGCATCGAGGTGGCGGAGCTGGGACTGCGCGGTGCCAGCCTGGACGATGTCTTCCTGTCCCTGACCGGGCGCAGCGGTGTCAGTCGGGCAGAACCGGGCGATCAGGAGGATGCCGCATGAATGCCATCGACCAGACGCTGGCGCTGGCCTGGCGCAGCCTGGTACAGGTGCGCCGCAACCCGTGGGAACTGGGCGATTACAGCATCCAGCCGATCCTGTTCCTGGTGCTGTTCCTGTTCGTGTTCGGCGGGGCCATTGCCGGCTCGCCGGAGAACTACCTGGCGTTCGTGCTGCCGGGCGTGATCGTGATGAACATGCTGTTCGTCACGGTGTACGTCGGCCACGGCCTGAACACCGACCTGACCCGCGGCGTGTTCGACCGATTTCGCGCCCTGCCCATCCCGCGCTGGGCCCCGCTGGCCGGACGCATCCTGGCGGACGTGGTGAAGCAGCTCCTGTGCATCGCCCTGCTGCTGTTCGTCGGCTTTCTGCTGGGCTTTCGTCTGGAGACATCCTGGGTCCATCTGCTGGCAATGGTGGCGCTGGTGCTGACGTTCGCGGTGGCCTTTTCCTGGGTGATGGTGCTGGTGGGCGTGATCGCGCGCGACCCGGAGCATGTGCAGCTTTTCGGCTTCACCGCGCTGTTCCCGGTCACCTTCGTCAGCTCCGCCTTCGTGCCGGTGGACACGATGCCGACCTGGTTGCAGGGCTTCGTGCAGGCCAACCCGGTCTCGCTGCTGGCAGATGCCGCCCGCGCCCTGATGAATGCCGACGGACCGGCCCTGGAGCCGGCCCTGTGGTCGCTGGCCTGGGCGCTCGGCATCGCCCTGGTCTTCGCGCCACTGTCCGTCTACGCACTCAACCGCCGGCTGGCGCGCGGCTGAGCCTTTGCCGGGGCCCGAACACAAAAAAGGCCGCCGCTTTGCGCGACGGCCCGGTCGGCCCCGTGCGAGGGGATTCCGCGGTCAGTAGACCGGTACCAGCGCGTAGCCCTGGTTCTGGTAGCCCATCACCGCGATGAAACCGCTGCGTACCGGCTGGATCGGGTCCAGTACCGTGTCGTTATCGACCCCGTAGGCGCGGGTCGCGGCCGCACAGACTTCCATTTTCACGCCCAGCTCGTCGAGCCGGTCCACCGCCTTCGCGATCTCCTCCAGGGTGTCGGCGTGATCGATCGCGACCTCGGGCTCGGGGTCGGTGTTGATGAACTTGACGGCCTCGGCGATGAAGACCATGCGCAGATCGGGCTCCACGCCCTCCTTGAGCAGGTTCTCGTGGTTGGTGGCGATGCCGCGCAGGTAGGCCAGCATCACGTTGGGGTCGGACTGGCGCATGTCGTAGACCGCGCGCATCGTCTCGATGCCCTGGGTGGCCTCGCGATTGTCCAGGCCCTCGGCGCTCGCCGTGGAGGCCAGGCCAAACGGCAACAGGACGGCCAGCAACAGGATCAGCATTCGATTTCGCATGGTGGTTCTCCTCCTTTTATGGTGAAGGCCCGGGTGTTGCGTCCCCGGGCTCGATACCCGAACCCTTCAGGCTCAATAGATCGGGATGACCGCGTAGCCCTGGGCCTGGTAACCGGTCAGGGACACGAAGGTGTTGCGCACCGGCTCGATGCCGGACAGCAGCTCGCCGTGCTCGACGCCGAACAGGCGGGTCGCCACGGCGCAGGACTCCATGCGCACGCCCTTCTCCTTCAGTGCCGCCACGTGCTCCTCGATCGCGTCCAGATGGTCGAAGTCGGTCAGCTCGAAGCGCTCGCGATCCTCGGAGACCATGGTCACGGCCCGCCCGCGAAAGGCGAGGATCATGTCCGGGTCCACGCCCTGATCGGTCAGGTCTTCAAAGGTCTCGCGGATCACCATCAGATACAGCGCGAGCATCTCCGGGTCGTTGTTGTTCAGGTCGAACACGACGCGGCCCTGCTCGACGCCGTCCAGGGCGCGGGCGTCGGTGGGGGCTTCGGCCTGGACGGTCAGGGTGGCCAGCGACAGGGTCAGCAGCAGGAACAGGGATGCAATGATCTTCATCGGGGATTCTCCTTCGGTAGAAAAACGGGTTACGGGCAGTTAGCCGAGGGCATCGCGATGGCGCGCCAGGCGGCCTCCTGGGTCTCGGGCAGGTAGTGCGCCAGGGGTTTCTCGAGCACGCCGTCGAGGTACAGGTGCAACAGGCGGATGGCGCCACCGAACGCGGCGGTGGCCGCCACCGGGATCTCCATGGGCCGGACCTCGCCGGCGGCCATGCCCTGTTCGATGCACTCGCGCATGCGCTGGAACGGCTGCGAGGAGCACACCGGCGGCTCGTCCGGAAGAAACTCGCGGTGCCGCGCCTCGAGCACGAAACGCATCGTCTGCGGGGCCTCGGTGGCGGCCCGGAACAGGAACGCGATGATCCCGTCGCAGCGTGCGCGGCAACCGCTCTCGCGCTCCATCACCTCGGCCAGGCCCGCGTCCATGCGTTGCAGCAGCGCGTCGTACAGCGCCTTGGCCAGCGCCTCCTTGTTGCCGAAGTGGTGATAGATCGAGCCGATGGAGACACCGGCCTGACGCCGGATGTCATGGATGGAGGTATTGAAATAGCCATCCTGACTGAACCGCTCGAGCGCGGTATCCAGTACCAGTTTGCGCAGCGCGGCGCCGCGCACGGATTGCTTCGGATTCTCTGTCATCGCCCATACCGAACCGAACGTTCGTTCTAATTTAGCGCGAAGATATGGGAAATGCCACATGCGACCCGGCACTGCCTTCTCGCCAGGACCCATTCTCCGCACAACCGACCTTCACGTACGCGGTGTACTTCCCGCGCTGTACTTCCCAGGGAAATGCTGATCCACGTACACCCTCGCCCTTACAAGAGCCCGGGTTTCCGGCCGATTGCGGTTTTGCAAGCGCCCCATCGGCCAGGGGGCTGGCCTCCTGCAAACGCTGGCTCCAGACCAGTAGGAGCCGAGCCCTCTCGGCGATTGAGGCCTTGCCCACGCCCTGCCGGCAGGGGCTGGCTTCCCACAGGCGAGGGACCCGGACGCTCCGCATTGGGATTCAGAAGTCCTCGAACTCCATGGCGCGGAACACGCGGCCGGCGTTCTGGCGATGCAGCTCGCCGTAGGTGTCCAGGTGGCGGTAGGCGGTCTGGTCGATGTTGTAGGCATCGTTCAGCGTGCCGCCCTCGTCGAGGATGCGCTGGACCTCCTCGCGCAGGTACACGAGATAATCGTAGGTGTAGCGGCGGAGCACCTCGAAATCGTTCACCGGGTCGCCGTGGCCGGGGATGATGTACTCGGCCTCCAGGGCCTCCAGTTCGTGCCAGGTCTCGATCCAGCCGGCGGTATCGGTGTATTCGAAGATCGGCAGCATGCGCTGATGGAACGCCAGGTCCCCGGTAATAAGCGCCTTGCGCTCCGGCGCCCAGAGGGCGATATCGCCCGGCGCGTGGCCCGGCCCGAGGTAGCGGATCTGAATGGTTTCACCACCCATCTCCAGGTCCAGGCGGGTGGCGAAGATGACGTCCGGCGTGCCCAGCTCGGTCATGAACGCCTTGTCGCGGGTGCGGGTGGCGGCCGCTTCCAGGCTCGCCTGACCATTGGCCTCGATCTCGCGCCAGGCATCGTTGTGCGCGATGACCGTGGCGCCCTGCTCCTGCCAGTAGGTCATGCCGAGCATCGCGTGGCCCTGGGCATTCTCCAGCACCACGTATTTCACCGGTTGATCGGTAAGCTTCTTGATCTCCTGATGCAGCGACTTGGCCAGCAGGTAGTTGTCGCCGGCGTTCATCACCACCACGCCGTCGTCGGTGATGATGAACGACAGGTTGTTGTTGTGGCCGGAGTTCTCGTAGGTGGAGGGCTGGGTCGCGCCGATCGCGGACCAAACGCCGTCGGTCACCTCCTGCGGGCGGTCGTAGAGGAACGAGTCGCGGGCCTTGTCCAGCACATACAGCGGCAGCCCGGCGTCTTTCCACTCGAAGAAACCGCCGGGGTAGTTGTACACATTGGTGTAGCCCATCTGCTGCAGGGTCTGCGCGGCGGCCACACTGCGCAGGTTCTGGCCGCAGTAGACGACGATCGGCGTGTCCTTGTCCGGGATCTCGCCCGGCACCTCGAACTCGATCCAGCCGCGCGGGATATTCAGCGTCTCGCTGGAGCGGATCTGCCCGCCGGTGTGATCAATCTCGGTACGTGTGCGCACATCAATCACCACGTGGTCGGGCTCGCTGGCGATCAGGTCCTGCAGGCCCTCCTGGTCGATGTTGGTGATCTCCGCGTTCGCCGCCTCCAGCAGCGTGTCGCCCGTCAGCACATCGGCCTGCGCGGCACTGCTGCCCACCGCGACAAGGGCCAGCCCCAGCCAGATCGCTCGCATGGTGATTCTCCGGTTCGTATCCATCCCTTCACCATAGCCCTCCGCGGCGGCGGCAGCCAGGCCCGTTGCTTGAGCCGCCTCCGGCAGCGTCTATATTCATGTTGTAGGCACACGGCCCCGCGGCCGAAGGAGCCCGCAATGAGCACCCATATGGCGGATGTCACCATCCACATCGACGAGGACACCGACCACGCGGCCCGCGAACGCATCCAGGATGCCCTGCGCGAACTCCCGGGCGTGATGGCCGCGTCCAGCCACGATGAACGCCCGCACCTGATGGTGGTGGAGTACGACCCGCAACGCATCAACAGCCGCAAGCTGCTGGACACGGTCACAGCCTCCGGTGTGCATGCCGAACTGATCGGCCTTTAAGGAGACGCTGATTGAATCGCACGTCCGCGTTGGCGCCCCCTGTTTTCCGAGACAAGGCACGTCGTGCAGCGGGTAGTGGTTCTACCCGCAAGCGGCGCAACGCAGGATCGGGGAACAGGGGGCACCAACCCCACAAGCCAGTGAAAGCAGGGGCTCGGCCGCTTTTGCGCGCGCACAGCGTTGCGGTTCCCTTGTGCAGAATGACTGCACGGCAGTCACCGCGCCTTGTTCGCGCGCAAAAGCGACTCGAGCGCGGACGTGCGATTCAATCAGCGTCTCCTTAAGGCCCCCCTGCGGAGGGAGCCGCGCGCCGCCGCGGAGGCGGGACAATCCTGCATCGGTCTGTCACCATACGGCCGATGGGGGAATCGGCCGACATCCAGCGTGGCAGCACGCATGCCGCAAGCAGGGACGCCCGCCGCACCGCGCGACGGCCGCGCCCGGAGGGCTGGAGCGTACTGCTGGGCATCGGCCTGGTGCTGGCCATGGCCTATGTCGCCCTGCCCCATGGCCCGCTGGCCAGCGCCCTCTACGTCATCACGACCGCCGGCGCCGCGGTGGCAGTTGCCCTCGCCACCCTGCGCCCTCAACGCCCGTTCGCCGCCTCGTCCTGGGCCCTGATCGCCGCCGCGCTGGCACTGGCCGCCACGGGGCACGGCATCTGGTACTGGCTGGACCTGCAGGGCCTGGAGCCCTTCCCTTCGGCCGCGGATGTCTTCTACCTCGCCGTGTACCCGCTGTTCGCCGTGGCGTTGTGGCGCTTGGGGGCCCAGGCCGCGCGGAACGATGGCGCCTTCGTGGATGCGCTGATCGTGGGGATCTCGGCCGCGGTCCTCGGCTGGGCCCTGCTGATCGCCCCCTACACCTACGACCCCGGACTCGGCTGGCTGCAACTGCTGGTCTCCACGGGCTACCCCGTTGCCGATCTCATCCTGCTGGTGCTGGTGCTGCGCCTGGTGTTCCTGCAGCGTACGGGCATCACTGCCCACAGCTTCCTGCTGCTGGGGATGCTGGCCTATCTGGCCGCCGACCTGCTGTATGCCCACGGCAACTCTGCGGGCTGGTACCGGGCAGGCGGGCTGACCGACGCCCTCTGGCTCGTGGCCTATGCGCTGATCGCGGCGGCCGCATGGCACCCGTCCGCGAGGGTGGAACCGCGAACCCATACCTCGCCTGCCGAGCTCTCCGGGCGGCGCCTGCTGATCCTGGGGGCGGCCTCGGTGCTGGTCCCCATGGTGATCCTGGCCACCGCCGGCGGCGAGACGGAGACCATCCGCGTGGCCGCGATCGCGTCCATCCTGCTGTTCCTGCTGGTGATGTACCGCATGGCAGGCCTGCTCCGCGAAACCCACGTACTGGCGCAGCGACTGGAACACCTCTCCCGCAGCGACGCACTGACCGGGGTCGGCAACCGTCGCCACCTGGAGGAGCAACTGGACCGCGAAATCGCGCGGGCCGAGCGTAATGCCGGACCACTGACCCTGGCCTTCCTGGATATCGATCACTTCAAGCGCTACAACGACACCCACGGCCATGCCGCCGGCGACGCCCTGCTCCGCGACATGGTCCGCGCCTGGCGCCCGAGCCTGCGCCCCACGGACCTGCTGGCGCGCTTCGGCGGGGAGGAGTTCGTGATCGTGTTTCCGCATACGGATGCCCGGCAGACGCGCCATATCCTGGAGCGCCTGCGCGCGGCGATGCCCAGCGGCCAGACCTGCTCCGGCGGCATTGCCAGCTTCCGCCCCGGGGATACGGCCGATTCGCTGCTGGGCCGCGCCGACCAGGCCCTGTACGCCGCCAAGAACAGCGGACGCGACCGCATTATCATCGCCAGCACCGACGCCCTGCCCCAGTCGGACACGGCAGCAACCGATCAAGGAAACATCGATTCATGACCGCATCCACCCGCGCCACGCTGCGCGCCGCCATCGGACCCGGCCTGCTGATGGCCGGCGCGGCGGTGGGCGTCTCGCATCTGGTCCAGGCCACCCGCGGCGGCGCCGAATACGGGCTGCTGCTGATCCCGATCGTGCTCCTGGCCTGCCTGTTCAAGTACCCCTTTCTGGAATTCGGGCCACGCTACGCGGCCGCCACCGGGCACAACCTGCTGACCGGCTATCACCGGCTCGGCAACTGGGCCCTGGGCCTGTACATCGCGGTGACGCTGGGCACGCTGTTCATCATCCAGGCCGTGGTGACACTGACCACCGCGGGGCTGTTCGCCCTGGTCTTCGGGCTGGACCTGTCGATGGTCGTACTCTCCGCACTGATCCTGGCCGCCTGCATCGCCTTCCTGATGGTCGAGGCCTACAAGGGGCTCGACCTGGGCATGAAGATCATCATGGCCGCGCTGAGTGTCTCCACCGTGGTCGCGGTCGCCCTGGCGTTCCAGGAGGCCCCCGACTGGCATGCGCTCTCCGGCGCCCGGGAATGGTCGAACCTGTGGACCCTGGCCGGGCTCGCCTTCGTGCTGGCGTTGCTGGGATGGATGCCGATCCCGCTGGACGTGGCCGCCTGGCATTCGGTCTGGACCCAGGAGCGCGCACGCATGACCGGGCATCACCCCAGTGTGCGCGAGGCCGTGTTCGACTTCCGGCTGGGCTTCTTCGGTGCCACCGCGCTGGCACTCGTGTTCATGCTCCTGGGGGCCCTGCTGATGTACGGCAGCGGTGTCGGCTTCGCCCCGGGGGCGGCCGCCTTCTCGGCGCAGCTGGTGGATCTCTACGCCCAGAGCCTGGGCGAGTGGAGTCGCTCCCTGATCGCGATCGCGGCGCTGACCACGATGTTCTCCACCACCCTGGCCGTGACCGACGCCTACCCGCGAGTGATCATGGCCACCCTGCGCGCGCTGCGCGAGAACAGCCACCAGCCCCGGGGCAGCGACCCGGACACGGGCGCCGAGGGCCGGCTGGAATGGTGGGGCTATCGCATCGCCCTGCTGATCGTCGCCACCGGGGCGTTGACCCTGATCTGGCTCGCCGGCGAGCAGTTCACACGCTTCGTCGATATCGCGACCACCCTGTCATTCCTCTCGGCCCCGATCCTCGCCTGGATCACTTTCCGAGCGGTGATGTCACCAGATATGCCGGCGGATGCCCGACCCGGGCCCGGCCTGCGTGCCCTGGCCTGGGCCGGCATCATCTTCCTGGCCGGGTTTTCGCTGGCCTGGCTGGTCTGGCGCTTCGTGCTCTGACCCCTCAGGAAGCCGGTTCGCTGGCGCGCACGCAGAAGCGGGCGAGGATCGACACATCATGCCGGGCCTGCCCGGCCTCAAGCGCTGCATCCACGGCCTCGCGCACCGGCTTGAGCCCATCGGTCGCGAGCCCAAGGTCCCGGCTCAGATCGGCGATGATGCCCAGGTCCTTGTGATACAGCCCGACCTGGAACCCCGGCTCGAAGTCCCCGTCCAGCAGGCGCTGGCCATGCACCTCCAGGATGCGCGAGCTGGCAAAGCCGCCCATCAGCGCCTCGCGGACCCGGGCCGGATCCACACCCGACTGCTCCGCCAGCGCGAAGGCCTCGCCCACCGCGACCAGCGTCTCGCCCACCACCAGCTGGTTGCAGGCCTTGGCGATCTGTCCCGCCCCGCTTTCACCGACGTGCGTCAGGGTGGACCCCACGACCTCGAAGATCGGGCGCAGCGACTCGACCACCGCGGCGGGGCCGCCTACCATCAGGCTCAGGGAACCGGCGCGGGCCCCCGGCTCGCCCCCCGAGACCGGGGCATCCACGAAGGTCACTTCGCGTTCGGCGGCCGCGCGGGCGATGGCGCGCGTCCGCATCGGGTCGATGGTGCTGTGGTCGATCACGATCAGGCCGGGGCGGGCGTGCTCCAGGATGCCGTCCGGGCCCAGCATCAGCGCCTCGACATCCGGCGTATCGGACACATTCAGCACCAGAACCCGCACGCCGCGAACTAGCTCCGGGAGGCTCGCGCACGACTGCGCCCCCTCCTGCGCGAGTGCCTCCGCCGTCTCCGGCCGGCGTGCCCAGACACGAACTTCGGCCCCGGCGGCCAGGAGGTTGCGGTTCATGGGCGCGCCCATGATGCCGAGGCCAATGGCCCCGATCGGCTGCAGTTCGGGCGGGATGGGGGATGCGGACATAGGGCACTCCGAAAACGGTACCCACGCACTGTAACAACCCCGCTGGAAAAGCGGCACATGGAGGGTGACCCGAATCATGCGACGTGAACACCTGCACGGCTCGCTGCTCGCCTTCACCGGTGTGATGGCGCTCAGCTTCGACGGGCTGCTGGTGCGCCTGGCCGACACTCAGGGCATGAACATCGTCTTCTGGCGCGGGCTGCTGATGGCGCTTGCCCTGACCCTGTTGCTGCGTGTCCTCGACGGGCGCTGGGCCTGGACCCACCTGCGCCTGGGCGGCGCGGATGCCGGCTGGGTCTCGGCGGGCTTTGCCGCCACCACCATCCTCTTCGTGCTGGCCATCCTGCACACCACGGTGGCCAACGTGGTCGTGATCCTGGCCGCCTCGCCGCTCTTCGCCGCCGTGTTTTCCGGGGTACTGCTGCGCGAGTGGGTGCCCCCGCGGACGTGGGTCGCGATGCTGGTCTGCCTCGGCGGGATCATCGGCGTATTTGCCGGGTCGCTGGAGGCCGGGGGCTGGCTGGGGGACGGGCTTGCGCTGCTGGCCGCGCTCGTGGTCGGCATTAACCTGACGTTGCTGCGGCGGTCGCCGCGGGTGGATCGCCTAGGGAAACACTGATCAATGTGCACGCTCGCGCTCGAGTCGCTTTTGCGTGCGAACAAGGCGCGGTGACTGCCGTGCAGTCATTCTGCACAAGGGAGCCGCAACGCTGTGCGCGCACAAAAGCGGCCGAGCCCCTGCATTGAATGATTTGTGGGGTTGGCACCCCAGGTTCCCGGATCCTGCGTTGCGCCACTTGCGGGTAGAACCACTACCCGCTGCGCACCGCGCCTTGTCTCGGAAAACCTGGGGTGCCAACGCGAGCGTGAACATTGATCAGTGTTTCCCTAGCCGTGATCGCGGCGGGCGGGTTGCTGGCGGCCGTCATCGCGTGGCCGCTGGCGGCACCCCTCGCGATCGGCCTCGACAGCTTCGCGGTACTCGCCGTGATGGGGCTGGTCCAGCTCCCTCTGGCACTCGCGCTGATCGCCCTGTCGACCCGTTTCCTGCCGGCCGGCGAGGTCGCGCTGTTCCTGGTCCTGGAGGCGGTGTTCGGAACGCTCTGGGTCTGGCTGTTCCTGGCCGAGGCCCCGGGCCGCTTCACGCTGCTGGCCGGTGGCCTGGTACTCCTGACCCTGGCCCTGCACGCCGCCCGGGGCATGCGAAACAACATCCCCTAATGTTCTACTTTTCTACATATGATCAGGCAGTTATCTAGATTCTGATCGGAATAATCGCGGATAGTTCCCGTCCTACCTGTAACCGGAAACGAAAGGCATGGAAGCCCGCCACCGGATCCGGTCAGCTGCTTGCAGCGCGACATACGCCCCGGGCGTATCGACAACGAACACACGGGAACACAAGCAGGAGCCCGATCATGAAAAAACGCTACATCCTTCCGCTGGCCCTGGCCGCTGCCGCATTCGTCCTGCCGGGCACCGCCCTGGCCAACGACAACGGCTACTCCGAACAGAAAGTGGTCTACCACGTAAACCACGACAACGAACAGCGTCAGATCGGCGCGATGCGCAACATCCAGAACCACATCAACGCCGTTGGCGCCGACCGCATGAGCATCAAGGTAGTGATGCATGGAAACGGGCTCAGCCTGCTGCAGCACGCCAAGTCGAACGAAGACCTGAAGGCCTTCGTCGACCAGCTGAAGATGCAGGACGTGGACTTCCAGGTGTGCAACAACACCGTGGTCGGCCGGAACATCGATATCGCCAATGATCTCTACGACGCCTCCGCGGACGACATCATCCCGAGCGGCGTGGCCCACCTGTCGCATCTGCAGCAGCAGGGCTACACCTACGTGCGCCCGTAGGCGTTTCAGGCAAGTTCCCCCCGCGGCGGCCGCCATCTCCCGGTCGTCGCTTCGGGCCCGGGCCTTCCCGGGCCCTTTTCTTTGCTCCCATCCGAACCGAAGAACACCCCTTCAAGCCCGCCCGGACGGGAATAGGCGCATGCCCGGTGCGTCTTATAAACAGCCGCCGACCGCCTTCCCAGTGAAGCCCCCGGTCGCGGCGCGCCAACCCCGGCGCAAGGCCCCGTGGCGTACCCAAGACCCGCCCGGGTTCGTGATTGTTTCAGGAGAGGAACCTGTGCAATGAACGCAATGAAACTGATCCTTCCCGCCCTGCTCGCGATGGTGCTGAGCCTCCCCGGCCTGGCCGCCGCGGGCGACTTCGACTATGGCTATCACAAGGTCGTCTACCACGTGAACTACGATGACGAACGGCGCTACATGGCGGCGATGGGCAACATCCAGAACCACATCAACGCGGTCGGCGCCGAGAACATGGACATCAAGGTCGTCATGCATGGCGATGGCCTCGGCCTGCTCCAGACCGCGATGACCAACGAGAACCTGCGCGGGCGCATCGAGAACCTGAAGATGCAGGACGTGGAGTTCCAGGTCTGCGCCAACACCCTGCGCGGGCGCAATATCGCCCTGGAGGAGCTGTTCGATGCCTCCGAGGACGATGTGATCCCCAGCGGCGTGGCCCATATTTCCTGGCTGCAGCACCAGGGTTACACCTACAGCCGTCCGTAACGCCGGCAGCGGTATCAGAACGACCGGCCCGGATCGAACGATCCGGGCCTTTTTCATGGCGCGGCACCGGGACATTGGGGGCAGGCCCCCGAACCGGTATGGTATGCGCACCCCTTCGCCGCGAGTCCCGCCGTGTCCGCGATCCGTATCGACCAGCTCCGCAAGACCTACGACGGCATCCACGTGGTCGACGGCGTGGACCTCGAGATCGCTCCGGGCGAATTCTTCGGGCTGCTGGGTCCCAACGGGGCCGGCAAGACCACCACCCTGCGCATGCTGCTCGGCATGACCCCGATCGACGGTGGCCGGGTCAAGGTCCTGGGCCTGCCAATGCCCGAGGGCGAACGCGCCGTGCGCGAACGGCTGGGCATCGTCCCGCAGTTCGACACTCTCGACCCCGACTTCACGGTGATCGAGAACATGCGCACCTATGCGGCCTACTTCGGGCTGTCCGGGCCGAGCATCGAGGCACGCATCGACCGGCTGCTGGAACAGGTCAACCTGAACGACAAGCGCGGCGCCCGCATCGATGCCCTGTCCGGCGGCATGAAGCGACGCCTGACCCTGGCACGCGCCCTGATCAACGAGCCCGAGGTCGTGGTACTGGACGAACCCACCACCGGGCTGGACCCGCAGGCCCGCCATCACCTGTGGCGCCAGCTGCGGGCGCTGCGCGCCTCCGGGGTCACGTTGGTGCTGACCACGCACTACATGGAGGAGGCCCAGGAGCTGTGCGATCGCATCGCGATCATCGACCACGGCCGCATCATCGCCTGTGACGCCCCCAGCCGTCTGATCGCCGAGCACATCGAGCCCTGGGTGCTGACCGTGGGCGGGGCCGGGGCCGGCGATGTGCTGCAGCGCGAGCTGGGGGCGAAGGACCGTGCCCATCAGGTGGCCGATACCTGGCTGGTCTACACGACCGAGCCGGACCGCCTGCGCGAACGCCTGCGCGCGCTCGGCCACGAGCCCACCCTGCGCGAGGCCGACCTGGAAGACGTCTTTCTGAAACTCACCGGACACGAGCTGCGCGACTGATGGCCCATCCCGCGATGCCCCTGCTGCCCCGTCCCAGCCTGCGCTTCGTCGCCGTCTGGCGGCGCAATGCGCTGGTCTGGCGCAAGCTGATCGTGCCGTCGATGCTCGGCAACTTCGGCGAGCCGATCCTGTACCTGCTGGCGTTTGGCTACGGTTTCGGCCGCCTGGTCGGCGACCTCGACGGCATGAGTTACATGGTGTTCATCGCCTCCGGCATCATCTGCTCCTCCGCGATGTTCACCGCCAGCTTCGAGGGCATGTACTCCGCCTACACCCGCATGGCGGAGCAGAACACCTGGCTGGGCATGCTCGCCACGCCGCTCACGCTCGACGACATCGTCTTCGCCGAGGCCGTCTGGGCGGCGACCAAGGGCCTGGTCAGCGCCATCACCATCCTGGTCGTCGCCAGCCTGCTGGGGCTGGTCAGCGATGCCCGCGCGCTGCTGGCGCTGCCGGTGATCTTCCTCGCTGCGTTCACCTTCGGCGCGCTGGCACTGGTGATCACCGCGCTGGCGCGCAGCTACGACTTCTTCCTCTACTACTTCACTCTGGCGGTCACCCCCATGCTCCTGCTCTCCGGTGTGTTCTTCCCGCTCACCGAGCTGCCCGGCTGGGTGCAGGGCCTGGCGCTGGCCCTGCCGCTGGCGCATGTGCTCGAGATCGTCCGCCCGCTGATGACCGGCGCCTGGCCGGACGCCTGGCTGCCGCATCTGACGGTGATCGCCGCCTACGGCGGCGGCGCCATCGTCCTCGCGACCTTCCTGATCCGCCGCCGCCTGCTGCGCTGAGGGGCCGAACGCGCCGCCGGGTGTGCCAGAATAAGCGGCCTTCCCGCCCTGCCTGTTCGAGCCCGCAATGACCGACACCCCTGCCGACGACACGATCCTGCCCTACGACCCGGCGGCCACAACCCGCACGTATCTCGCGACCGCCGCCGGCGGGCTGGCCCCGCTGGTCACGCGCGAGCTGGAGGGCTTCGGCGCGACGGACCTGCGCGAGGACCGCGCCGGCATCCACTTCCGGGCGGACCTTGCCACGCTGTACCGCTGCCTGCTCGGCAGCCGGGTGGCCAGCCGCATCCTGCTGCCCCTGGCCCGTTTCGACGAACCCGACGGCGATGCCTGCCACGCCGCCAGCCGGGCCCTGGACTGGCCCGCCGTGTTCGGCCTCGGCGCCACCTTCGCGGTGGACGTGACGGGCAAGAGCTCGCACATCCGGCATACCCATTTCGCCGGGGTGCGGGTGAAGGACGGCATCGCCGACGCCTTCCGCGCCGCCACCGGCGAACGCCCCGACGTGGACGCCGCCGACCCGGACGTACGCGTGCTGCTGCAACTGCAGGGTCGGCAGGCTCAGCTGAGCCTGGACATCGGTAACGGGGGCCTGCACCGGCGCGGCTATCGCGGCGCGGGCGGCCAGGCCCCGCTGCGCGAGAACCTGGCCGCCGCGCTGCTGATTCGCGCCGGCTGGCCGGAGCACCTGGAGGCCCATCCGGACGCGCCGTTCCTCGACCCGTTCTGCGGCAGCGGGACGCTGGTGATCGAAGCGGCGCTGATGGCGACCCGTACCGCACCGGGGCTGCTGCGCGCGGGATTCCGGGCCCGGGGCTGGTCCGGCCATGATGCGGAGCTCTGGGACCGCTGCCTGGCCGAGGCCCGCGATACCGTGCGCCCCTGGCAGGGCCCGCCCCTGCTGGGCAGCGACCGCGACCGGGGCGCTGTGGCCGCCGCCCGCAAGGCGGCCCGGGCCGCAGGTGTGGACGACTGCACGCGCTTCGATCAGGCCGATGCCCTGACCCTGGAGCCCCCGGCCGATCACGGCGTGCTGGTCAGCAACCCGCCTTACGGCGAACGCATCGGCAACACACCGGAGCTGATCAAGCTCTACAGCCTGCTGGGCGAGCGCCTGCGCAGCGCGTTTGGCGGCTGGCATGTCGCCCTGCTGGTCGCGGACACCACCGACTCGCAGCGCCTGGGTCTGCGCGCCAGCCACAAGCACCGCTTCTACAACGGCACCCTCGCCTGCCACCTGCTCCAGTTCGAGATCCATCGGCGCGAGGAACCGCCGGCTGACCCGGCGCCGGACTTCGCCAACCGGCTGCAGAAGAACCTGCGTCACCTGACCCGCTGGGCGCGGCGCCAGGGCATCACCTGCTACCGCATCTACGATTCCGACCTGGCCGAATATCCCCTGCAGATTGACCGCTACGAGGCGGAAGACGGGACATTGCATCTGCATGTGCAGGAGTTCGCCGCCCCCGCCAGCGTCGAGCCCGCCCGAGCCGAGGCCCGCCTGCGCGGCGCACTGGCCGCCACCCTGGAGGTCACCGGCGTCGAACCCGCGCACCTGCACTACAAGCAGCGCCGGGCACAGAAGGGGCGTTCACAGTACCAGCGCGCCGAAACCGCCGAAGCTGCGCCGTTCACGGTCATGGAACACGGCTGCCGCCTGCGGGTGGACCTGGATGCCTATCTGGATTCCGGGCTGTTCCTCGACCACCGCCCGATGCGGCGCCGGCTGCAAGAGGAATGCCGCGGCCTGCGCCTGCTGAACCTGTTCTGCTACACCGCCGCGGTCAGCGTGCACGCGGCGATCGGCGGGGCACGCCAGACCGTGTCCGTGGACCTGTCCAACACCTACCTGGAATGGGCCGAGGCGAACTTCCGCGCCAACGGCCTGGAGGCCGAGATCCGCGATGGCCGCAGCCGCCGCCAACCTGGCACCCACGCCCTGCTGCGCGAGGACGTGGTCCGCTGGCTGGAGGGGACCGCGGACACCCCGGGCATGGTCTTCGAGCGGATCTTCCTCGACCCGCCGACTTTCTCCAATTCCAAGCGCACCGAGGATGACTTCGAGGTCCAGCGCGATCATGTGCCGCTGATCCTTGCGGCGGCGCGCCTGCTCACCCCGGATGGCGTGCTGTACTTCTCCACCAACCGCCGCCGCTTCGAGCTGGACCACGCGGCGCTGACCGGGCTCCAGGCCCGCGACATCACCCGCGAGACCCTGGACGAGGATTTCCGCCGTCCGCCGCCTCCCCATCGCTGCTGGGCAATCACACCCGCCAACGCCGAATAGCCGGATCGCCGAGGCGCTTACGCCGACCCGCGCGACGCCCTGCCAACATGCAGTGAGCCCCCAAAAAAACGCCCCGGACCAGCCGGGGCGTTTCGTCATCACCGTGTCAGGATCAACGCGGTGGGTAGTAGGTTTCCAGGTAGTCCAGGATCTCTTCCTCCACTTCGGGAGAAAACTCCCAGAGCCCTTGGGTGTCCTGCATCCAGCGGATCTGTTCCAGCCAGATCTTGCGGGTGTACCCGCGGCTCGTGAACAACCGGGCCGAGTGGCAGACCGTGCAATTATTCTTGACGGTATCGAATCCCGGGGCCTTGAGCAGGCCGGTTTCCGGATCGGTCTCGTACTCCTCGGCGGCCTCGACGTGGTCGCCCGCGATCGCGGGCGCCACCCAGAGGAGGCCGAGGATGGCCGGCAACAACAGGACCATCTTCGACTTCATTCGTGCTCCTTACGCTTTGACTCGGACATCGATGTGGTGGGCCTTGTTGTTGCCGTAACCGCGCGGGTTCCAGCCCGGCAGCACCATCGGCTGACGGTCGCCCTTGCTGTTGGTGGCCACGGCCCACACCTGATAGAAACCCTGCTCGGGGAACTCGATGTCTGCCTCCCAGGTTTGCCAGGCAAACTTGTTGACCGGCCGCTTCAAGTCGGCCTTCTGCCAGGTCACCCCGTAGTCGGTCGACACGTGGAGCTCCTCGACATCGCCGTAGCCATCCCACGCCTTGCCCGCGACCTTCAGCGTGCTGCCAGCCGTGGTCTCGACGCCGGTCTGCGGATACGTGATCAGCGACTTCACCGGCATTTCCTCGAGGACGACCATGTCCTCGTTCGGCACGTCGGCGCCCGGTTCCACCGGATGACGCGGCATGCGGTAGCTGTGGCCGGTCATACCCTGACCGTCATGCTCGCGGTCGCGCACCAGGATCTCGGTCAGCCACTTGCCGCTGGCGGAACCCGGGAAGCCGGGCGTAATCAGGCGCAGCGGGTAGCCGTGCTGTTCCGGGATGTCCTCGCCATTCATCGCCCAGGCAATGATGGTCTCGTCCTCCAGGGCCTTGCGCATCGGGCAGCCACGGGAGAGCGCGTCCAGGTCGTCGCGACCGCTGAGGTGGGCATCGCCCGCCTTGTAGCCAATGTACACGGCCTTGTCCGCGTCGTAGCCGACGTCTTCCAGCACGTCGCGCAGGCGCACACCGGTCCAGGTCGGGCAGCCGACCGCGCCCAGATCCCACTGGTTGCCACGCGGGGACGGCTCGAATGCGGCACGGCCGTTGCCGCCACACTCGATCCAGATCTGCAGGGTATGGTGCTCGAACTTCTCCTTGAGATCGGCGATCGTATAGGACTTCTCCTGATTTGCCGCCTCACCGTGCACGGTGAGGGTCCAGGCCGCGGCATCGATGCCGGCCTTTTCCGGCGGGACGCCGTTGTTACGGATGAACATGTTGGGGAACGGGGTGACCTCGTCGTGCAGCAGGTGCGGCGGCAGCTCGCCGTTGATCGGGCGATCATTCAGCCAGATGAACCCGTCCACCTTGCCTTCCACGTGGAAGCCCTCGATGCCGGCGGCGACGGCGCTCGACAGGGTGCTGCGGTTGAACATGGTCTGCATGGCGGTCTCCGCCCCCATGCCGAACACGGCCAGGGCGGCGCCGCCCTTGCCCAGTTTGCCCAGGAAGCTACGACGGGCCGCGCCCGTCTCGGTCAGCTCCCCGGTTTCCTTGATCGCTTCTTCGGATTTGTTTTCCAGCTCGGTATGATCGTTCTTGTGGTCTGTCATTTGCCAGCCTCCGGCTTGTACTTCGGATCGAAATCGCATGTGCTGCCCCTCTCTCCCTGAGACAGCCGAGTGAATTTTTAGTACATGTTCTAAAAACCTGCAATAAAATATCGGGATTTTTTACGGATTCCAGAATGCCTCCTCTAACACCTGTATTCGGTGCCCGGAATACGGTATAGAATGCCGACCACAAAGAAACCGCAAGTCACTGACAATAAATACTTATCACAAATTTTTAATATTAGCGGAATCTACATAATGAAGAACCGAATTCATCAGTTCGTATATGCCCCTATTGTTATGTTTTCGGCTGCGCTGGTTGCGGCCCTGATGGTCACGGGAACCGCCAGTGCGGAATACGAGCCTTCCATCGAAATCCACGAGGTGGAACGCGGGGAGGGTCCAGAGATCGTTCGCCACGACACGGCGATCCTGCATTACACCGGCACCCTCGAAGACGACGGCAGCGTGTTCGACTCCAGTCGCGAGACCGATAGACCGTTCGCGCTGACCCTCGGCCGGGGCCAGGTCATCCCCGGCTTCGAACAGGGGGTGATGGGCATGCGCGAGGGTGGCAAGCGCGAGATCGTGATCCCGCCGGAGCTTGGCTACGGCGAACGCGGCGCGGGCAACATCATCCCGTCCAACGCCACGCTGCGCTTCGAGGTCGAGGTGCTGGAGGTCGAGCGGGCGCCCTTCAGTGGCCTGGACAACGAGGGACTGGCGGAGAAGATCGAGGAAGGCGCGACAATCGTCGACATCCGCCGGCCGGACGAGTGGGCGGAGACCGGCGTGATCGAGGGCAGCCATCGCATTACCGCTTTCGACGAGAACGGCGACCTGCATCCGGAGTTCGGGCAACGCTTCACCGACCTGGTGGACCCAGACGAAGAGGTCGTGCTGATCTGCCGCGTGGGCAACCGGACCAGCGCCCTCGCCCGCGCGCTAGCGGACGGTCTCGGCTACGACAACCTCTACAACGTGACCGACGGCATCATGGAGTGGTTGGCCGAGAACCGTCTGGTGCAGCACGACTGCCCCGAGGCGGCCGAAACGGCCCAGTGCTAACTATGGGCTGAGCCGGACCGGGAGTCCGGTTCCGGCTCGGCGTCTGCGACGTCGAAATCCAGCCGCTGGTTCGTGCCCGGGCCAGCGTCTTCTTCCGCTTCTGGCGGTGCCAGGCTCAGCCCCGCGTCCGACGCCACGTCGGCCAGATCGCGGATCTGGTCCAGCGGCGGCAGCTCCTCCAGGCGCTTGAGCCCCAGGTCGTCCAGAAAGCCGCGCGTGGTCGCATACAGCGCCGGGCGTCCGGGGACCTCCTTGTGACCCACCACGCGCACCCATTCGCGCTCCTGCAGCGTGCGCATGATGCCCGAGCTGACCGCCACCCCGCGCACGGCCTCGATCTCCGCGCGCGTGACCGGCTGGCGGTAGGCGATGATCGCCAGCGTCTCCAGCAGTGCCCGCGACAGGCGCGCCGGGCGTTCGGGCTGAGCCGCCTGTACGGTGGCGGAGAAACGCGAGCGCACGCGGAAGCGATAGCCCCCGGCGGACCGAACCAGTTCAATGGCGCGGTCCCGGTAGCGCTCCTCAAGACGGCCCAGCGCCTGTTCGAGTAACGCCTGATCGATCTCGCCGAGGTCCTCGCAGGCCGCCTTCAGGTCGCGGGGGGCGACGGGCTCGGCGGCCGCGAACAGCACCGCCTCCACCGCCAGTTCGACGGCCCGCAGCTGATCGTCATCTGCGGCCGCCACGGGTGCGTGGATCGTTGAATCCATCGTGTCGCTCACGCCGGCACTCCCCCCTCATCGTCTACGGCCGCCCCGCGCCGGCGCAGCCGGATGGGGCTGTAGGGCTCGCTCTGGCCCCATTCGACCAGGCCCGCCTTGGTCAGCTCCAGCACCGCCAGAAACGATACCACCACGCCCTGGCGCCCCTCGGCAGCCAGCAGCAGGGCCACGAAATCGGTGAAGCGCTCGGGGTGCAGGCTGTCGAGGATGCTGGACATACGCTCGCGCACCGACAACTGTTCGGTGGAGACATGGTGGTGCGCCATCAGACTGGCGCGGTGCATCACCGCGGCCAGGGCCTCCATCAGCTCGTCCATGCTCGGGGCCGGGGGCGGCGGGCCCTCCAGTGCCTCGACGCTGGCGCCCGCGGCGAACACGTCACGGTCCATGCGCGGCAGGGCATCCAGGCGCTCGGCCGCGGTCTTGAACTGTTCGTACTCCTGCAACTGACGGATCAGGGCCATGCGCGGGTCGGCGTCCTCGTCCGCCTCGGCCTCCGTCGGCCGCGGCAGCAGCATGCGCGACTTGATCTCGGCCAGCAGCGCGGCCATCACCAGGTATTCGCCGGCCAGCTCCAGACGCAGCGCCCGCATCACCTCGATGTAGGCCATGTACTGGCGGGTGATCTCGGCGATGGGGATCGCCAGGATGTCGAGGTTCTGCCGCCGGATCAGATACAGCAGCAGATCCAGCGGCCCCTCGAAGGAGTCAAGAAAGACCTCCAGGGCATCGGGCGGGATGTAGAGATCGGCCGGCAGCTCGGCCACCGGCTCGCCATGCACGCGATAAAGCACCTCGCCGTCCGCGCCGGTCTCGACCGTCGCGGGGCGCTCGAGGCCGTCGTTCGCGTCAGCGTGCGGATCCATGCCCCGGGCTCATCGCAGGTAGTCCAGCCCCATGGCCCGGCGCACCTCTTCCAGGGTCTCGCGCGCCTCCTCGCGGGCCGCCTCGGAGCCCTCGACGATGATGGACCGGACCAGCGCGGGGTCCTCGGCGTATTCCTTCGCGCGCTGCTGGATCGGCTCCAGCTCCGCCTGCACCGCCTCGATCAGGGGCCGCTTGCAGTCCAGACAGCCGATGCCGGCCGTGGTGCATCCGGCGTAGAGTTCCTCGCGCTGGCTTTCGCTGGTGTAGACCTTATGCAGGTCCCACACCGGGCACTTGGCCGGATCGCCGGGGTCCGTGCGCCGCACCCGCGCAGGGTCGGTGGGCATGGTGCGAATCAGGCTCTCCACCTCGGCCGGCTCGGTGCGCAGGCTGATGGTATTGCCGTAGCTCTTGGACATCTTGCGCCCGTCCAGCCCCGGCATCTTCGAGGCCGGAGTCAGGCGCGCCTGCGGCTCCGGCAGGATGATCTTGCCGCCCCCCTCGAGGTAGCCGAACAGGCGCTCGCGGTCGCCCAGCGAGATGTTCTGCTGCGACTCGAGCATCGCCCGCGCCACCTCCAGGGCCTCGTCCTCGCCCTGCTCCTGGTAGCGCTTGCGCAGGTCGCGGTAACGCTTGGCGGCCTTCTTGCCCATCTTATCGGCAGCGGCCTCCGCCTTCTCGGCGAAGCCCGGCTCGCGGCCGTAGAGGTGGTTGAAGCGCCGCGCGATCTCGCGCGTGACCTCCAGGTGCGACACCTGGTCCTCGCCCACCGGGACCATGCCGGCGCGGTAGGCCAGCACGTCCGCGCTTTGCAGCACCGGGTAGCCGAGGAAGCCGTAGGTCGCCAGATCCTTCTCGCGCAGCTGCTCCTGCTGGTCTTTCCAGGTCGGTACCCGCTCCAGCCAGCCCAGCGGCGTGATCATCGACAGCAGCAGATGCAGCTCGGCATGCTCGGGCACGCGCGACTGCACGAACAGTGTCGCGGACCCGGGGCTGACCCCTGCCGCCAGCCAGTCGATGACCATCTCGGTCACATGCTGCTGCAGGTCACCGGGGTCCTCGTAGTGGGTGGTCAGCGCATGCCAGTCGGCGACGAAGAAGAAGCACTCGTAGTTGTGCTGCAACTCGATCCAGTTCTTCAGCACACCGTGATAATGGCCCAGATGCAGGCGCCCGGTGGGGCGCATGCCGGAGAGCACACGCTGGTTGCTACCCTGATTGCTGCTCACGGAATCAATCCCTTCCTGTCAGGAAACGGGCGCATCCACGCCCGGTCAGTCGTCTCAGAACATGCCGCCGGAAAAGGCGAACAGCATCGCCAGCAGCATGGCCGTGCGATCCACGTCGTTGATATGCACCCGGCCGTCCGCCATGGCCAGCGTGCTGTGCCAGTACCCGGCCTCGGCATCGCGGCGGAGCCAGCCGTCGGCCGCCAGGGCGTGCAGCTGTGCATCCAGGTCGATATCGGGATAGGCGGCGTCGAATTCGGCCACCCATTCCAGCCCGAGACGCAGTTCGCTGTCCAGCCGCAGCGTCTCCAGCGGACGGGTAGCGAAGGTCTGTTGCGTGCCGTACAGCCCCAGTTCGGTGTCCAGCGCGACCTGACGCGCCGGCTCCTCGTTCAGGGAGGCCTTGAGCTCGACCACCGGGCGGTGCTCGATCATCCCGCCGACGGCGTCGATCATCGCCGCGCCGATCAGGGCAGTGCGCTGCTCGCCCTCGATGCCACGCGCCTCGATCGATTCCAGTTCGCCGAGCAACTGCAGCAGGCTGGGACGGTCCCAGCGCAGGATGCCCGCCTGCAGGTCCAGGGCGCTCAGCGTCAGCGCATCCCCGGCGCCGTCGTCCATGCGCGCCTGCTCGACCTGCAGGCGCAGGCGCGAGTCCATGCGGTCGTTGCTGGTCTGCTGGAAGGCATCCAGACGCGGGCGCTCGATCCGCAGCCGACTCGCCTCGCCCTCGCGCAGCTCCACCACGGACGCCGCCAGGCCGCCCTCGTAGTCCGGCAGGCGCCCGAAGACCCCGTCGGCGTCGGCCTCGAACACCGTGGCGTAGCGGGCGTCCTGCGCCTCCCAGACGAAGGTGTCGTCCGACAGCCTCAGCTCCGGCAGATCCAGGCTCACCAGGATCTGCTCGGCCGACCAGGCGAACCGACCCTGGCCGGCCGCCAGATCCAGCCACAGCGGGCCACCCACCGTGGCGGCATGCTCGGCCACCTCGGGCACGCTCATCAGGTCCATGCGCAGGTCGTCGAACGCAACGCGCGTAGTCACGCCACCGCCGATCCCCGAGCGCGAATGCACCTGCAGATCCAGCGAGCGCAGCAGATGGCCGAGCAGGGAATCGTCCGGCGCCGCCAGGGTGTCGAGATCCACGAACGAATCGCCGCGCGCCCCGAGCAGACCGTGACGGATATCGTGCACCAGCGGGATCTCGAAGCGCCCGTCGGGGTCTTCCAGGATCAGCTGGCTGCGGCCGCTGGCGCCCAGGTAGCCGCGTTCGTATTCAAGCATCTCGTGGCGCAACTGCACCTCGCCCAGCTGGGCCTCGTGCGTTCCGGCAACGGTACCCTCCACCTGCTTGCCGACCACGACCGGCCACACAGCGGCCACCGCCAGCACGACCACGGCCAGAACCACCCACTTACGCATTGCGCCTCCCTGCGGCCGTGCCGCGCCGTAGCCTCGGTATGCGGCCGGGGCTATTCACCCAGAAATCCCACATCGCCCATCCCGTGACGGATCACCTCGGGCACATCGCCGGTCAGGTCCAGCACACTGGTCGCCTCCAGGGTCCCGGCCCCGCCATCGACCACCAGGTCCACCACCTTGCCCAGCCGATCCTCGATCTCCCAGGGTTCGCTCAGCGGGTTCTCGTCCCCGGGGAGCTGCAGGGTCGCCGACATCAGCGGTGATCCGAGCTCCGCCAGCAACGCCGACAGGATCGGACTAGCCGGCACACGCAGCCCGATGGTGCGCCGCTTGGGGTGTTGCAGGCGCCGCGGCACCTCGCGGGTGGCAGGCAGGATAAAGGTGTAGGGCCCCGGCGTAAGTACCTTCATCAGGCGAAACGCGCTGTTGTCCACCTTCGCGTACACGCCCAGCTCGGAGAGATCGCGGCACAGCAGGGTCAGATGATGGGTCTCGTCCACCTGGCGGATACGGCGGATCCGGTCCGCCCCGGTCTTGTCCCCCGGCAGGCAGGCCAGGGCATAGCAGGCATCCGTCGGCAGGGCGATCACGGCCCCGTCCTGGAGCCGGTCCAGGACCTGCCGGATCAGCCTGGGCTGGGGGTTTTCGGGGTGGATCGAGATCATGGATCGATTCGACGCGGGGATCGGCTGCGCAGTGTAGCGCATCCGCCGCCACACCCATAAGAACGCGCACGGGCCGGCCACCCGCGGCCCGCCCGCGCGGAAAGGGGAAAACTGCGAACCCGGAGCGCGAGGCGCGGCCAGTGATCGGTTACGATGCACCCAAAATCAAGGAGAACACCCCATGCTGTACATGATCCAGGGCCAGGACGCCCCCGACTCGCTGGATGCCCGTCTCGCCGCGCGGCCCGAACACGTCGCCCGGCTGCAGGCCCTGCGCGACGATGGCCGGCTGGTCCTGGCCGGCCCCTGCCCCGCCATCGACAGCAACGACCCGGGCCCGGCCGGCTTCACCGGCAGCCTGATCGTCGCGGAATTCCCGTCCCTGGAAGCCGCCCGTACGTGGGCCGACGCCGACCCTTATGTGGCTGCCGGCGTGTATACCGCGGTCGACGTACGCCCGTTCAAGCAGGTGTTCTGATGCGACTTCGTCCCCTTGCCACCACGCTCGCCACCCTGGCCTTCGCCGGTGCGCTGGTCGCCTGCGACGCACAGGAGGCGCCCGCACCGGATGCCGAAACGGACGCGATCACCACCGATACCGACGACGTCGACACCGTCGCCCTCGTCAACGGCAAGCCCATCACCCGGGCCGACCTGTTTACCTACTCCGGCATGGACGAGGACCCGGGCCTGGCCGAGGGGGATGGCACGCTGGAAGAGCTGATCAGCCTGGAGCTGTTGCGCCAGGAGGCGGTCAACCGCGGCCTGGATACCGATGCCGAGACCCGGCGTATCCTGCGCATGGTGGAGACCAACCTGCTGGCCTCGCTTTTGATGGAACGCATCACCGCAGAGCTGGAGATCACCCGCGACGACCTCGAGGCGGAGTACGAACGCCAGGTTGAGCAGATGCGCGGCACCGAGTACCGCGCCCGCCACATCCTGGTCGAAGAGGAACAGCGGGCCCGCGAACTCCTCGCGGAGCTGGACGACGGCGCGGACTTCGGCGACCTGGCCGAGGCCCATTCCATCGACCCCGGCTCGGCCGCCCGCGGCGGCGAGCTGGGCTGGTTTTCCCCGGAGCAGATGGTCCCCGCGTTCAGCGACGCCACCGTGGCCCTGGAACCCGGCACCACCACCGAGGAGCCGGTGGAGAGCCGCTTTGGCTGGCACCTCATCCGTCTGGAGGAGACCCGCGACACACCGGTCCCCGAATTCGAGGATGTGCGCGCCGAACTGGTCGAGATCCTCGAAAGCCGCGCCATCCAGGAATTCCTGGAGACGCTGCGCGCGGATGCCGACATCCAGATCCCCGCCCGGCCCGCCAATCAGTAGTCGGGCAAGCCCCGGGCCTCAGTGCCCGTGGTGTCCGCCTTCGGCACCCATGCCGGGGGCATCACCCTCCATCATGTGGCCACCCGAATGGCCGTCAGGGGCACCCTCGCCACGCTGGACGCGGGCATGGATCTCCATGGTCTCGCCATCCGCGAACTCCAGGATCACCGGGATCCAGTCGCCCGCCGTCAGCGGCTCGTGCAGCCCGATGAACATCAGGTGCAGGCCACCGGGCTCCAGCACCAGGGTCTCGCCCGCCGGGAGGTCCAGCCCGTCGACCTGACGCATGCGCATCACCCCGTCCACGTGGGCGTGTTCGTGCAGTTCCACCACCTCGGAGATCCGCGCCTGCGCGGCGACGATCCGGAGGTCCTGCTCGCCATGGTTGCGCAGCACGAAGTATCCGCCGGTCATGTCGCCCGGCATCAGACGAATCCAGGGCGTCCCCTCCATCTCGAGGCCCGCCCGACACTCGCAGACCTCGGGTTCGCCGGCCAGCGCCGGTGCGACCGCGCCGCCCGCCAGAAGGGTGGTCGTCAGCAACACTGCCGGAATCAGCCTGGATCCTTTCATGACCTTTCACCTCATTTAAGCAAAACGTAATATTGACACACAAGGGAAACACTGATGAATGTGCACGCTCGCGTTGGCACCCCAGGTTTTCCGAGACCAGGCGCGTCGTGCAGCGGGTAGTGGTTCTACCTGCTAGCGGCGCAACGCAGGATCGGGGAACCTGGGGCGCCAACCCCGGAGGGGCTCGGCCTCTTTTGCGTGGGAACGGCGTTGCGGCTCCCTTGTGCAGAATGACTGCACGGCAGTCACCGCGCCTTGTTCGCACGCAAAAGCGACTCGAGCGCGAGCGTGTGCATTCATCAGCGTTTCCCTGGGGACCGACCGCAACCGCGGGGGTTCCCCCACAAACCGCGGTGGTACGATGACGCCCGCGAAGGGAACCTCCGGCCCGCAGGTGCCTCCAAGCGACGGGCCGCACCCGCCCCACCGAACTGCCAAGCCACAAACGAGACGCCCATGCCGCGCGCCCTCCGCCGAGCCCTTCTTCCCGTCCTGATCCTCGCCGTCGCCGTGGTGGGCTTCATGGTCCTGCGCGCGACCGGGCCCGAGGCGCCGCCGCCGGAGGCCAGCGAGCGCACCTGGCCGGTACAGGGCGTGACCGCCGAGCCCGGGACGCACCGGCCGGGGGTGATCCTCAACGGGCGCAGCCGCTCCGCCCGCGATGCCCAGCTGCGCGCCGCGGTGGAGGGCGAGATCGAAGCCGTGCCGGCGCGCGCCGGCCAGCGCGTGGCCGCCGGCGACACGCTGGTGCAGATCGACCCGCGCGAGGCCCGGCTGCTGCTGGACCAGCGCGAGGCCGAGCGGCGCGAGCTGGAGGGCGCGGTCGAAAGCGAGGAGCTGCGCGCCCGCTTCGACCGCGAGGCCCTGCAACGCGAGCGCGAACTCCTGGCGATCGCCGAACGCGGGCTGGAGCGCGCCCGCGACCTGCGCGAGCGCAACCTCGGCTCGGAATCGGATCTCGATGCCGCCCGCGAGCGGCTGCAGCAGGCCAGCATCACCGTGGACAACCGCGAGCAGGCCGTGGCCGACGCCCCGATGCGCAGGGCCCAGGCCGAGGCCCGCCTGGCACGTGCCCGCGCCGCCGAGTCCCAGGCCGAGATCGACCTGGAACGCACGACCATTCGCGCGCCCTTCGACGCACGTATCGTGGAGGTCGACGCCGCCGCGGGCGAGCGCGCCCGACCGGGAGACCCGTTACTGCGACTGTTCGCGGTGGATGACCTGGAGATCCGCGCCAGCCTCCCGGAACACCTGATCGCCCGGGTCGAACGCCTGCTGCAGGGAGACACGCCCCTGCCCGCCCGCGCACAGGTCGCCGGCCACACGGTCGAGACCGAACTGGTTCGCCTGGAGGGCGAGACCCGTGCCGGCGACGCCGGGATGCGCGGGGTGTTCGAGGTGCGCTCCGGCGGCGAACAACTCCCGCTGAATCGTTTTGTCGAACTGCGCCTGCAACTGCCGGAGGAACCCGACAGCCTCGCGGTGCCATTCGAGTCCCTGTTCGGGCGTGACCGCGTGTTCCGAGTGGTGGACGGGCGCCTGGAGTCGCTGCAGGTCGAGCGCCTGGGCGATTTCATCGATGCGGACGGCAATACCCTCGCGCTGATCCGCAGTGACGCCATCGCCGCCGGCGACACCCTGATCGCCACACGCCTGCCGAATGCCGTGGATGGCCTGCGGGTCGAGGTGGAACAGCAGGATTCCGGTCGATGAGCGAAGCGGAACCCGGCAACTCGCCGGCATCCGGGCAGCCGATGCCCGGGGGCGGCGCGCAGGACCCTGACCGGCCCCCGCGCGGGCCGATCCAGCTGTTCCTGGAACACCGCCTCGCGGCCAATCTGCTGATCGCGCTGATGCTGCTGGCCGGGGCCTTTGCCCTGACCAAGCTCAACACCCAGTTCTTCCCCAACTTCGAGCTCGACTTCATCACCGTGGAGGTGCCCTGGACCGGGGCCAGCGCGGAGGATGTCGAGCGCGCCATCGTCGACCCGCTGGAGCAGGACCTGCGCACGGTGGACGGCCTGCGCAACATGACCTCCACCTCGGCACTGGGCATCGGCGTGGTGACCATGGAGTTCGAGGCCGGAACCGACATGACCCTGGCGCTGGAGCAGGTCAACGACCGCGTGAACCAGCAGCGCAACCTGCCGGAAGCGGCCGAGACCCCGGTGGTCACCCGTGTGATCCGCTACGAGCCGGTGGCACGGCTGCTGCTGACCGGCCCCGAAGACCCCCAGCAGCTACGCATCCTCGCGCGTCAGTTCGAGCGCGAGCTGCTGGATGCCGGCATCGCGCGCATCGAGTTCACCGGCCTGACCGAAGACGAGATGGCCGTCCAGGTGCCCTCGGCGACACTCTATCGCCTGGACATGACGCTGGCGGACATCGCCGAGCAGATCCGCGCGATGGCTCAGGACCTGCCGGCCGGCTCGGTGGGCCGCGACGACACCGCGCGCCAGATCCGCAGCCTGGAACAGGCCCGCGACATCGTCAGCTTCGAGCGGCTGGTCCTGCGCGGCGACGGCGAACTGGGACGCCTGACCCTGGGCGACATTGCCACCCTCGACCTGCGCCACCGCGACGGCCAGGTGCGCGCCCGCGCCAACGGCCAGCGCGCGATCGAGATGCAGCTGCTGCGCTCGGAGACGGGCGACTCACTGGAGGCCGCGCAGGTGCTGGAGGACTGGCTGGAAGAAACACGCCCCGCCCTGCCTCCGGGTGTCGATCTGCAGGTGACCGACGCCTTCTGGGAGCTGCTCTCCGAGCGCATCACCCTGCTGCTGAAGAACGGCCTGGGCGGCCTGCTGCTGGTGCTGGGGATCCTTTTCCTGTTCCTCAATCGGCATATCGCCCTGCGCGTGGCGCTGGGCATCCCGATCGCCTTTACCGCCGCGTTCGTGGTGCTGTGGGTGGTCGGCGGCTCCATCAACATGATCTCGCTGTTCGGCTTCATCATGTCGCTGGGGATCATCGTCGACAACGCGATCGTGGTCTCCGAGCACGCCTACAGCCTGCACCAGCGCGGGCTCTCGGCCAGCCGTGCCGCGCGCGACGGCGCCCGCCGCATGGTCGGCCCGGTGATCGCCGCCTCGCTGACCACGGTGGCGGCCTTCCTGCCGCTGATGCTGATCGGCGGGATCATCGGCAACATCCTGTTCGACATCCCGCTGGTGGTGATCTGCGTGATCGTCGCCACGCTCCTGATCGCCTTCCTGATCCTGCCCGCGCACCTGAAAGGCGTGATGCACCGGCTCAAGCCGCCGCGCGCCGGCAGCCTGCGCGAACGCTTCGACAACGGCTTCGAGACCTTCCGCAACGGCGCCTTCCGCCGCGCGGTGACCGTGTCGGTCAACCACTCGGGCACCACCCTGGCGCTGGCGGTCGGCGCGCTGATCCTCGCCATCGGCCTGGCCGCCAGCGGACGCATCGGCTTCACCTTCTTCCCGTCGCCCGAGGGCACCATCGTCAACGCCGGGGTCAACTTTGTCGCCGGCACACCGCCGGAGCGGGTCGAGGCCTTCCTGATCCACGTCGAGGAGGCCCTGGCCGAGACCGAGGAGGCCCTGGGCGGCGACCTGGTGCGCGCCTCCGTCACCCGGCTCGGCCGCGGCATCGATCCCGGAGACGGCAACGCCCCGCGCGGCGACCAGTTCGGCAACATCCAGGTGGAGCTGGTCTCTCCCGAACAGCGCGAAGTGCGTAACCGCGAGTTCATCCAGGCCTGGGAGGACCGCGTGCGCCAGGCCCCCGGGATCGAGAACTTCAGCATCGACGAACGCCAGACCGGGCCGCCCGGACGCGACCTGGAGGTGCGCCTGACCGGCGATGACCCGCACGTCCTGAAGAACGCCGCCCTGGATCTGGCGGAGATTTTCGATGACTTTGCGGGCACCTTCGCCACCAACGACGACACGCCATTCGGTCGCGAACAACTGGTGTTCCAGGTCAAGCCGGAGGGTCGCGCCCTGGGCCTGACCACCGAATCGGTCGGCGCCCAGCTGCGCGATGCCTATGATGGCCACCTCGCCCAGCTCTACCAGGACGGGCTGGAAGAGGTGGAGGTGCGCGTGCGCCTGCCGGATGCCGAGCGCCATTCCAGCGAGAGCCTGGAGCGCCTGAATCTGCGCCTGCCCAGCGGCGAGTTCGTGCCGTTGGGCAGCGTGGTGGACCTGCGCTCGCGTCAGGGCTTCGAGACCCTGCGCCATGCCGACACCCGTCTGGCGATCCAGGTCTCCACCGAGGTCGACCGCAGCGTGAACAACGCCGCACGCATCCGTGCGGCGCTGGAAGACGGCCCACTGGACGACCTCGCGACGCGCTACGGCATCGAATACTCGTTCGAGGGGCGCGCGGCCGACCAGGCCGAGACCTTCGCCGACATGCGCACGGGTCTGGTCCTGGCGCTGGGTCTAATGTATATCACCCTGGCCTGGGTGTTCGGGTCCTGGGGCTGGCCGTTGATCGTGATGGCGATCATCCCGTTCGGCATCCTCGGCGCCCTGCTGGGCCACTGGATCCTTAACGTGGAGCTGACCATCCTGTCGCTGTTCGGCCTGTTCGGCCTGACCGGGATCGTGGTCAACAACTCGATCATCCTGGTGAGCTTCTACCAGGGCCTGCGCGAGGCCGGCCTGGCCCTGCAGGAGGCGATCGTCGAGGCCGCCTGCCAGCGCCTGCGCGCGGTGATCCTGACCTCGGTCACCACCATCGCCGGCCTGACCCCGCTGCTGTTCGAGCGCTCGGTCCAGGCCCAGTTCCTGATCCCGATGGCCATCTCCATCGTGTTCGGCCTGGCCATCGCCACCGTGCTGGTACTGTTCGTGATCCCCGCCCTGCTGCGCCTCTACGAAGGCCGCTTCGACCGCGGCGCCACCCTTACCCACCACGCCACCGACTAACGCGCTTCCGACACAATATTTTCACCACGAAGCACACGAAGGCACGAAGAAGGGCCAGGTCAAGGTCAAAGGCGGGTTGCACCACAGAGGACACGGAGGACACGGAGAAATGCGATGGCGGTCAAGAGAGGCTGCCAAACGCTGGTGCGAGAAGGACGGTGAGTGATCCAGTCTGGCCAGTGGCAGGGCATTCGTGCGTTTCTCTTGTCAACGGTTTCCTGCCGGGCCGAAGCCTTCTTTGATCTTCTCTGTGCTCTCAGTGTCCTCCGTGGTCCAATCGCCCTTCTTCGTGCCTTCGTGTGCTTCGTGGTGAATCAAACGGGCCTGGCGCGGCGGCGGTCGGCGAGGTGGACGGGGATGGAGGCGAGCAGCGCGGCGAGGAACAGGAACAGGCAGAACAGGATTGCATTGGCCAGCCCCAGCCAGGCCTGCAGCAGCCCGATCCCGGCCAGTCCGAAGATCGCGGCCGCGCGCGCCGACAGGGCCCAGAACCCGAACCAGCGCCCGGCCTCGCGCACCGGCACCATCATCCCGACCAGCGCGCGCCCGGCCGACTGCGCCGACCCCAGGCACAGCCCGGCGACTATCCCCACGCCGAGGAACACCATCTGCGCCTCCACCGGCCGGCCCAGCAGTGCGCTCAGCCACTGCGCGATGGTCGTGGTGCCGAAGATCGCCAGCACCGCCAGCGCCCATAGCGCCAGGGTCAGCCGATAGATCCGCACCGGCCCGGCACGGTCCTGCAGGAAGCCGAAACCGATCGCCCCGATGATCGCGGTGACCTGGGTGATCACGAACATCGCGATGCGCACCGGCTCGTCCCACTGGATCACCTGCGAGCCGTAGATAAAGGTGAAGGAGATGATGATGTAGATCCCGGCCATCATGAAGAAGATGGACACATACAGCGCGCGCAGCTCACGGCGCTGCCCCAGCGTGACCAGCGCCTCGCGCACCCGCCGCCAGCCGAGCCCCAGCTGCATCCGCCGGCGCATCCGCCGACGCGTGCCGCGCTCCTTCAGGAACAGGAAGGTCGGGATCGCCGAGATCAGGAAAAACACCGCGGCAAACGGCCCCACCCAGCGAATACGCTCGAAGTTCTCGGCGCTGACCTCGCCCAGCAGGCCCAGGGCAAAGGCGGTGGCGATCAGCCCGCCGATATAGCCCATGCCCCAGCCCAGCCCCGAGATCCAGCCGAGCTTCTCCGGCGGCCCGAGGCTCGGCAGGAAGCTGGCGATGAAGGATTCGCCGATCGCATAGCCGAAGTTGGAGGCGATGATCAGCGCCATGCCGAACAGCACCAGCCCCGGCTCGACGAAATACAAAAGCCCCGTCGTCACCACCGTCAGGATCCACGAGGCCATCAGGAAGCGCTTGCGCGAGGCCGTTGCATCCATCACCGCCCCGGCGAACGGGGCCGCGATCACCACCATGGCGTAGCTGATCGCCAGCGCCAGGCTCCACAGCAGGTTGCCCAGGCGGTAGTCCGGGGCATCCCCGACGATGATGCGGGTAAACAGATCGCCGAAGATCACCGTGATGATCAGCAGCGTGTAGGCCTGGTTGGCGAAGTCGAACATCGCCCAGCCGAAGATCTCGCGGCGCGGGGCGGGGGCGTCCTCGGGGTGGCGCCGAATCAGCGGCATGCAGGCATCCTGGTGGGCGTGACGGCCGCCATGCTAACGCAGCTCGGGGAAACACTGATCCATGCTGCCCTCAGCGATCCCGGATCACCAGCGCGTCGCCATCGCGCTCGACCGCGAAGTGTTCGAGGAAGCTGCGCCCCAGACGCGAGCGCGGCAGGTCGCCGTCCGGCAGCACGATCGCGCTGACCCCCGCACGCCGCAGCCCCCCCACCTGGAGCTGGTCGATGCGCACCCGCTGGCCATGCCGTGTGCCGAGCTCGTCACGAAAGCGCACCGAGCGCCCCTGGTCGGGATCAATCCCGACGCGCCCGGCATCCGAAGCGCGCAGCAGCACGGAGTCGGCCTGCGGGTCGACCACCAGGGTCACCGCCGTGCCGTTCAGGCCAGCAGTAACGGCGTGATCCCCCCGCGAATCGCGGTGCACCCGAACCGCTCCAGCCTCCCCCGCCGAGGGATCCGGGCGTGCCGGCGCGGGCCGCGGCTGCACCCGCAGCTCGCGCTGCTCGCCGCGATACTCCACCAGGGCCATCCCGGGGCCGGTGCGCAGGACCCGCATGCCACCGGGCCCCGTATCCCCGGTCGACACCACCGCTCGCTCGTCGCCCACGGACACCACGGCACGTTCGCCGAACACCGCGTGCAGCCGAAGCTCCTCCGCGGCAACCCCCAGAGGCAGCCAGAGGGCCAGGAGCCCGACGAGCCAGAACCGGCGCCCCGTCAAAGCCCAGGCCGAAACCATTGCATGCGCTGTACGATCCATGGGCCGGTTATACCGGGTTCGGCTGAACGAAGCCCGAACGTCCGCAATGGCACCACGGACACACCACGGCCCGGGCCCGCGCGCCTGCTACCATCGGGGTATTCCCCTTCGCGTGGAGCTGCCGTGTCCCACCAACCGTCTGACGATTCCGCCCGCCCCGGCCCGACCACCCATGTCGCGCTGCGGCATGCCTTTACCGTAACCGTACTGGTGATCGGGCTGTGGCTGATGCACATGAACCTGCGGGTCCTGCCGGAGGCCGGCGTGGTGGTGCTGTGGATCGCCGTGACCCTGCTGATCGCCCATGGCGGCTTCCGCCGTCATCGGGTACAGCGCGCGGCGTTCCTGCGCGGCTACCTGGAGCCCACCAGCCAGTGGCCCCGACGGTTGCGCGGCGGCCCGCTGATGGCCCTGCGCCACCTGGTCATCGGTGCCCTGCTGGGCGGCCTGCTGCTGATCACCCTCGCGCGCATCCCGACACAGGAGGTCTGGGCCGTGCTCCTCGTCGCCGGTTTCGTGCTGGTGCTCGGCGAGGCCCTGTTCGCCCGACTGCTGCGGGGACATGCCCACCCCCGGTTCGCCCCGGAGCTGGCCCGCCGCGGGGCCCTGCGCCTCACCGGGCTCCTGCTGATCGTCGCCCTGCTGATCCTGGCCCTGCAGGCGCGCTATCCCGACCTGACCGGCGCCACACTGGAACAGGCGGTGTGGTTCCTGGTGCATCACGAGGCCGCGCGCAGTCACCTGCTGGAGGCCGGGCTGCAGCTCGCCGCGGCGCAGGACGGCCTGCGCCTGTGGCTGGGACAGCAGTGGTTCCCGCAGGGAGTGGAGTCCCTGCCGGCCCTGCTCGGCTGGCTGCTGGTGCTTGCGGAACAGGCCTTCCTCGCGGCCGGGTTCCTGCTGCTGGCCAACGGCCTGCTGCCGCTGCGACCGGCCACCGACACCCTGGGCGATCCGCGCAACGCGCCCGTGATCGAGTAGTCGGGTCCGGAGCCACCGACCCATGACCACGCCGGCAGCGCACACCACCTCCAGCTCAGCCCGCGCCGGCCTGTGGCTCTGCATGACCCTGCTGGCGAGTCTCGCCCTGCTCTGGCTCGCCAGTCAGCACGAGCCGCGCGACTGGGACGCGGACGGCGCGCTGACCCTGCAACTCGGCGAGCAGCGCTACCAGCTCGACCACCAGCGCCTCACCGCGCTCGAGCGCTACACGCTGGAGTGGCTGGAGGCCGGCGACACCGCCGCCCGCGAGCACTGGCAGACCCGCGTGGACGCGGAACTCGAGGCCCGCTTCGCCGCCCTCCATGACCGTGTCCCCGAGGTCGTGGACGGGTACTACTCCCTCGGCGCGGAATACACCCGGCTGTGGCAGCGCGGCGTACAGTGGCTGGGCGACGCCGAACCGGATGCCGGGGCCCGCATGCTGCGCGAACAGCTGCTACCGGACGCCCTCTGGGACGAACCCCTGCGGGAACTCGCGACTCGCGTCGAATGGGGGCTGGACGAACAGCAGCGCCAGGTCCGCGATGCCTGGCGCCTGGAGCTGACCAGCCGCCTGGCGGATGCCCGTATCCCCAACCTGCCACCCCGCACCACGGCCACCTCGGCCGCCGAGATCGAACGCGGCCACGCCCTGCATACGGCCCTGGACATCGACCTGGAGCGCTTCGATCAGCGCACCGGACTGGCCGCGACGGCCGCCGCCGGCAGCGGCCTGGCCACGCCCCTGATCGCCCGCGCCGTGCAGGCCCGGCTGGCCGCCCGCGCCACCCAGGCGGGGCTGGCCCGCAGCCTGGGGCGCGCCGGACGCGCCGGGGCCCTGGGCGCCGGGGTCTGCGCCTGGAGCGGACCGTTCTCGCTGGGCTGCGGCATCACGGCGGCCGGGGCCACCATCATCGGTGTCGACTGGCTGTTGCTGCGACTCGACGAGGCCCGCCATCGCGAGGATCTGGAAAAGGCCCTGCACGAGGCCCTGGACGTACTGGAGACCGAGACCCGCCAGGCGCTGCAGCAGGCAATCGCCGAGCGCGTGGAGGCCCGCCACGCGGCCAGTCGCAGCGCGGTGGAGAACACCTTCCAGCCCTGGCGCGGACCAGGACCAACGTCGGGGGTTGCGTCCGGAAATGGCCACGCCCCCTCCGGGGCCTCGCCATGACAGGAAAGTGAGCACCGTCATCGCGAGCGCCGCAGGCGCGTGGCGACCTCCGTGGACACCCCGACGCCGTCCAGCGGGGACATTACGGGGCCTGCAGCTTCTCGGCAGTCGCGCACGCCTGCGTTACACTCCACGCACCGTTTCCACGCGCCCGCGTAGGTCAACATGAACACGATCCCCACCCGCCACAAGACCGTCCCTGTCCGCGTCGGCAACGTCACCGTCGGTGGCAATTCCCCGGTGATGGTGCAGTCGATGACCAACACCGACACCGCCGATGCCCTGCGCACCGCCGTGCAGGTGGCGGAGCTGGCGCGCGCCGGCTCCGAGGTCGTGCGCATCACCGTCAATTCGGAGGACGCAGCCAGGGCCGTGCCGGAGATCCGCGAACGCCTGGATGCGATGGGACTGGAGGTGCCGCTGGTCGGGGACTTCCACTTCAACGGCCACAAGCTGCTGACCAAATACCCCGAGTGTGCCGAGGCGCTGGCCAAGCTGCGCATCAATCCCGGGAATGTCGGCCGCGGCTCGAAGCGCGACGCCCAGTACGCCGCGATGATCGAGACCGCGATCCGCTTTGAGAAGCCGGTGCGCATTGGCGTGAACTGGGGCAGCCTGGACCAGGCCCTGCTCGCGCGGATGATGGACGAGAACAGCCAGCGCGCCGAGCCGGCCGCGCCCGAGGCGGTGATGCAGGAGGCGCTGATCGCCTCGGCGCTGGAGAGCGCCGCCGAGGCCGAACGCATCGGCCTGCCGCATGACCGCATCATCCTCTCGGCCAAGGTCAGTGGTGTGCAGCCGCTGATCAGCGTCTACCAGGACCTGGCCGCGCGCTGCGACTACCCGCTGCACCTCGGGCTGACCGAGGCCGGCATGGGCGCGAAGGGCATCGTCGCCTCCACCGCCGCGCTGGCCGTGCTGCTGCAGCAGGGCATCGGCGACACCATCCGCATCTCGCTGACCCCGGAGCCCGGCGGCGACCGCACCCAGGAGGTCCTGGTCGCCCAGGAGATCCTGCAGAGCATGGGGCTGCGCAGCTTCCTGCCGTCAGTGGTCGCCTGCCCCGGCTGCGGTCGCACCTCCAGCGAGTACTTCCAGCACCTGGCGCAGGACATCCAGACCTACATCCGCCACCAGATGCCCACCTGGAAGCAGCAGTACCCGGGTGTGGAAGAGATGACCGTCGCGGTGATGGGCTGTGTCGTCAACGGCCCCGGCGAGAGCAAGCACGCCAATATCGGCATCTCCCTGCCCGGCACCGGCGAACAGCCGGTGGCCCCGGTGTACGAGGACGGCGAGAAGACCGTGACGCTCAAGGGCGAGCATATTGCCGAAGAATTCCAGGCCCGCGTCGAGGCCTACATCGAACGCCGCTACGGCTAGAAAAATCCATAATCACCACGAAGCACACGAAGGCACGAAGAAAAGCGATCGCACCACAGAGGGCACAGAGAACACAGAGAAATTCAAAGAAGGTTTCGATGGAGCTCAAACCCGCCGAGCACAGCGAAACGGTTCAACCCCCTATCGACCTTTCTCCGTGCGCTCTGTGCACTCTGTGGTGCAAAAGCCCTCCTGATTAGCAACGAGAGTCAGCTAGTCGCAGGAGCCGCTCGGGCACGGGCCGGCAGTGCGCGGCGGCGACCAGCAGTCGCGCCGGCAACGTCGCCAGATCAAAGCGTCGGTTGAAGCGGTAGGCGAATGCCGCGAGGTAACGGGCCGCGTACTTGGCGAACGCAAATGCATGGTAGCTCCCGCTCAGGCTGGTCTTGAGGTTGCCGAGCACGGTGTTGATCCATTGGAATTCGGGAAGATCCTGGGGTTTGCGCCCGGCCACGACCGTCGGCTGGTGCCGGCAGTCGGCCCTTGCG